>JAOUBJ010000015.1 GCA_029860345.1 Candidatus Zixiibacteriota bacterium
TGCGTAGGTTCTTCTCTGAGAAATCCAATTCTCGCATGGGCATATCCTCCTTGGAAAGCTGTTAAGTGGATATGCCCTATTTCTTTGTCAAAAATCCACCAATTTACACAAGAAAATTTACGCTAACACGAAAGATTGTCCCCTTTTGCCGGGCAGGAAGACCCGCAATCAGTACCTTCACATCCTGCTAGATTTGAGAGTGGAGTTGGGCGACCCCGCCCGACGCCTGCTCTCGTGGCTAACAGCTGTCAGGCGAGTCGCCGTACAGGCCCTGGAATTTGCAGCCATTTAGATTTTGCCAATCTTACTATGGAGCCTTATACTTCCCGCGTTATCGAAACGATAGAGATGAACCAGAGCAACGGAACGCAACCGTGGCGCGAAAACGCAGTGAACGATCAGACAACCAGCCCATAATCTGCCTCGGGGTTTACTACCTGGTGGTGGGGCTGTTCATTATCGGTATGACAGCAGCCGAGGAACGGGTGTGGGGCTTTAATTGGTATGCACATTTTCCAACCGTTTGGCAAATCCTGCCGTTACTGTTCGCCCTGGCGGCCGGACCGGTGGCCTGGCGTCTCAGCCTGCACTTTCATCGCCCAATCAGCAAAGAGGAAACAGGGGCAAGTCCGGCGGGGTTTTTGTATGTGGCGATACCGATGGTCCTTTTGTCCGGTTTACTCTATGTGCTGTTTCCCGGCCGGACTCATTTCCTTGGCGACGGCTACCAGTTGTTGTCGCGGCTGGCCGATGGTTTGGGCTCGGTGAAATCGTGGGATGTGGGTGCCACCCTCATCAACGATGCCGTCTTCGCCCTGACCGAGGGCGACAATCCACAACGGGCGCTGACAACTTATCGAATCATCTCAGTCTCGGCAGGCCTCCTGATGCTGGGCGTCACGACTATTGGGGCCATGCTGCTTTTCAAAGATACGCCGCGCCGCATTCTCTTCTTTTTGGGGCTGACTACAGGCGGCTATGCTCTGATGTTTTTCGGCTATGTCGAAAACTACGCACTCTTGATAGCCCTGCTCACCCTGTACACTCTTATCGGTTTGTTGGTGCTCAGGGGTCGGCTGTCCGCATGGTGGGCACTGCCGGTTATGGCGGCGGCAGGTTTCATACACATCTTCGGACTAACGCTGTTACCAAGCCTGGTTTATCTGCTGCTCAGGCGGAGCGGCCCGGTGCTGCGGTTGGCGGCATTGCCGCCAAAGACGAAACTGATCGTCGGCCTGGTCGCACTGTTTCTCGGCCTGGCCCTGTATCATTATCTGAATATAAGCCTGCGGTTTTTCACTTTTGCATTTCTGCCGATCATACCGGACCAGTTCACGGTAGAGGGGGACTACCTGCTGTCGGTCAAACATGCGATCGACACGCTCAACCTTTTGGTTCTGCTGGTTCCCGGACTGTTTGTGCTCGTCGTAGCCATTATGTTGACATGGGGCAAAAAGTTCGTCGAATCCGTCGAAAACCGATTCTTGCTCATCGTAACACTGTCAACTTTGGCCGCGGTGTACGTTTTCAATCCCGGCATCGGCATGCCGCGCAACTGGGACTTGTTTTCAATCGTAGGTGTTCCGTTGGCCGTCATGTGCTACTATGCGCTGTTGTCGTCCAGATCAAAAAGTGTCGTGCCGATTATGGCCTCGTCGTTGGCCTGCATTCTGGGCCTGATGCTGCTCGCGCCGCGAGTGGCCTCGCAAGCGACGCCTCGGGTGGCTATCGCTCACTTGAAAAACTACCTCGAGCTGGACAAGGCTCGCAACCGCAACGCACGACGGTTACTCATAGACTACTACAAGCAGACCGGCGACAGCGCCTCGGCAGAGCGCGAGTTGGCTTTAGCCACTCAGGATTTTCCGGAGAGCGGCCTTAATAGTCGCGGCAAACAGAGCCTGCAGGCGGGCAGATTCGACCAGGCCGAGGCTGATTTCAAGAAGGCGATCGACCTCAACCCGCTGTTCTATGATGCCTACGCCAATCTGGCCAACTGTTGTATCGAGCGGGGACTTCTGGACAGCGCCTTAGTGCTCCTGGAGGTAGCGGATGGACTCAACCCATACAATGCCACGACCTCCAGCAACATCGGCACTGTCTACCTGCGTCTCAACAAGTTAGACCAATCATTTAACTTCTTCCATGAAGCGTTGCGCATAGACAGCAGTAATCAAAACGGGTTGGTGGGGCTGGCCTCGGCCTATCTTAAAGCGGGTCAGCCGGAGCGTTCGATTGAGTACGTGACAAAGCTGCATAACAGTTCCGACATCGCCTACCTGTATTTCCAGCAAGCTACCGAAGCCTACCTGGAGGTGGGCTTTGATACCCAGGCGCGGCAGGCGTTCGGTTTTGCCAAGCAACGCGGTCTTGGCGCTGCGGAGATACGCAGCATGATCGACCGCTACCCGCAGTTGGTGGAGTAGTAAGCTCCTGGTGATGAATTGATATTCGCCCCAAACAAGGTATGAGGCGGCCACACGCCGCGCCCCGTGAAAATGTCAACCAGCTGTCACTCCGGGCCTTGACCCGGAGTCCATATTCTCTTGGGCCGTCATGCGATCCCAGCTGTGTTGGCAGGTCTGAAGACAGACCTGCCCTACAAAACTATTCCACCGACCCCTTGCGTACACCAGGAATCCCACCCGACGCAAAGCCTCTGGGTGGGGTACCAAAGGTGGTGCATGTCATACTGAGCGCAGTCGAAGTATGTGCCCACCACAACCTCACCTGTTACTTCACCAACATCATCTTTCTGGTCTGGCCAAATCGAGCGCTCTCCAATCGGTAGAAATAGACTCCGCTTGAAACCGCCCGGCCCAGATCATCTCGACCGCTCCACGACACCGTATGATGACCGGCCACTACGTATTCATCGACCAGCGTTTTCACACGCTGCCCGAGAACATTGTAAACATAAAGTGTCACTTGACCTGAGGTAGGTAACCCAAACGTGAGACTGGTATTCGGGTTGAAGGGGTTGGGGTAGTTGCTGCCCAGATAATAGTCCTCCGGCAAGGTTGGGTCGGGTGAAATCTGAACTCGACTGAGGCTAAGCTGGTACTGTCCGGGAGCGAGTTCGATGGTCTGATCATCTTCAACAGTCAGATCAAACTCACTGCCTGGCTGAATAACCGATAGATGGTAACCGCTCGACTTCAGGTCGGTCACGCCGGTCACATCTATACTGACACCTGCCGAACCGACCAACTGAAGCGTCCACTCCTGATGGTCTGATGGTTGTCTGATATCCTGGATATAACGGCCGAACTGATGCTCCATTTCCGTCAACAACACCATCGTTCCCTCAGTGGCGACAAAGGCCGGGGGTGGTGCCGGCAGATCATACTGTGCGTCAAAGCCGTTTTGCGCCTCCTCGGCCATGCCAAAAGTGACACTGGAATGTTCGCTGGCCAGACGGATGGTGAGCAGGCCGTCGCCCCCGGCCGCCTTGGCCGGTAGGTCTGGATGATCGTTGTCCGCGATAGCTACCGGCCCGGTATTGGTTACACAGAGCTTTAGCCCCTCGACCAGCGCGGCGAACCACTGACCATGGCCGCTATGCAGCATCGATGTCATGAAGTAGTGGTTGCCGAAATAGCCGTAGAACACGGGGGAGACCCAACCGGCCGCGGCTGCCTCCATGATGGGCAAGCGGAAACCGCCCGAGTCGACCATGGCGGCAAAGGCGTCCACGTTGTGTCGATACGGATTGCCGAGCAGGTTCCATCCCAGCCTGAGATCAAGGCAGACAATGCTGTCGTGAGGCTGGATCGGGTCGCCCTCATAGTCGACCGTTGTAGCCTGGGGGAGAAGCAGCCAATAAGCGGGGCCGTGCCCAACAAATTCGTTCGGAGAAAAATACGCGCCGTCCCACCCGTACAACTGATAGAAAGGCGCATCATCCAGAAAGACTGCATCCGGCGATCCATCACGCACGACCAACGGCGATGAAACCAGGTTCCAGCCGCCGGTGTAGTTTTGGTAGGCTACTTCGAAATCGCAAGCCCTGATAATAAAACGGTCCTCACCACCGTCGGACATGAATCCATAACCATGCCGGACGAAATCATCTGACAAGAGTTGTCCTGCCTCGTTGAACAGAGAGATAGTGTAATTGGTCGGGTCGTGTGCGGCGATCGGGTCCAGATGAACCTCGGTGGGATGGTTCGTCTGCACCACCATCTCCCACTCCTTACACTCCTGCTGCAAGAGGGAGCGGAAGTCGGTCGCGAACTCATCCTGAAACTGTCCCCACTCCGGATGGGGGAAGAAGACGCGCACGTAATCGCCCGGCGGCGCAGGTGCCTTGAACTGATCGAGCAGTGGATCGAAACCGTCGTGGGCAGCCGAATCAACTCCAAAGTGGGCGGTGATATCCTCAAGCCCGCTGCCGGTGTGGGCATTGATACCGACATCGAAGCCTACGTGTGTGATACCGGGCTGTACCATCAACTGGACAGGCACGACCACAGGGGAGTTCTGGGCGGTCGGTGACTCGAAGAACAGTCTGCCACCATAAGGACCAATAGGCAATCCGTCGGCTTCCACCATTACCACCACTGAGTCAGGTGTGCTTCCGCTTCCCGCATGGGGGATAAGCCACGATACATCCGAGACTACCTGGTAGTCGTCCGATACCGGTCCGGCCGAGTGAATACTCATGGTCTGCGGCGGTGGGTCGGGCTCTCCCCGGACTTTGAAGAACTCAAGTTGTGAAGGCGCCACCACCAGATCGGAAGGCGGCCGGTTGGCGATGATGAAACAGTGCGGTCCATCCCAGGCGGGGAAGACAAGGCCACCGCCGCTGCTACTTTGCCAGCCCCACAATCCGGAAGGCGGGAACCAGGATGAATCAATGCAGATGACCCCGTCCTCATACACCGTATCGATCGGTCCTATTTGCAGGGTCAGGGCGATATCGTCGAAGCCGGGCGGAAGACCGCTGGCAAAAATCTTCACGGCACCAAATCCGACGGTGTCGGCGCCCATGCCGTTGTTGCTGAAATCGGAAAAGAACACACCGAGATCAAACTGCTCCATACCCAGACTACCGGTAGTGTCAAGTCTGGTCGACGTCCAGTGAGCGCCGGTGGTTGATCGAACCCTGAAACCATTGACCAGACCGTTGTAACTGTTCGCATCTCCCGTGATGCGCAGGAAAAACGTGATCTCTTCATTGGTCAGTATCTTGTTGTGGTTGAACAGTCCGTCGACATGATCCAGTGTCACCGCCGGTCCGGTTGGCAGTACGCGCAATACAACCGTTATTGGCACCGGTGAGTTGTCGACTTGCGGCGCGTGGATCGTCATCATCCCATAATGAGTTCCGGCCGGGAGGATATAGGGATCGACCGATACAAGTACGCGGCCCGGGGTAGACCCGCTCATCGGGGTGGCGCCCAGCCACGGGACCGAATCAATCAGCACCGAGTAATTGAGTGGATCGCCGTTGGATGCGACCATGATCGAATCCCAGAGCAACAGACTCTGCCCGACATGTGTTTCGAATTCGAGAATCTGCGGCGATACGATAAGACTGTCACCGGTGATCTCCCTTTGAATATCAAAGCAGTGCGGCCCGTCCCAGGCGGGGAAAACGTCGATACCACCCGACGCCGCCCATTTCCAAACGCCGGACGGCGGATAATAGGCAGAGTCAAGACAGATTGTTTTCCCGGCGTGGATCGGGTCGATGGGTCCGATGGTGATGGTAAGGGCGACATCATCGAAACCGGCCGGCATTCCTGTGGAGAAAAAGCGCAGCGCGCCCAGGCCGACAGTGTCGGCGCCTTGTCCGTTGGCTGAGAACTTGGGCAGGAAAACGCCGCCGTCAAACTGCGTTTTTCCAAGCGTGCCGGTAGTATCGTGATAGACAGATGACCAGGTGGCGCCATTTGGCGAGAATACCTGGAAGCCGTTGGCGATGCCGTCGAAACTGGTGTCGGTGGGGTTGGATATCCTGATGTGGAATACGACAGCCCGCCCGGTGCCCAGAGTCGAACTACCGGCCAAGCCATCAACATGGTCGAGGCTGATCGACTGAGCGAACGTCTGAACGGTCAGAAGCAGTATCAGTGCGAATGCATACGACAGAGATTTGAATCTCATCTTTTCCTCCAGCGATGTTACGGACTCAATACCTGCGAGTAAGGATGTGTAAATTGTGACTCACGACTCCAATATAGCCGAATCCCGGCCACTGGCAAGGCAAAACGTCTGTGCGTACATCGGAGTTAGGCCGTTCTCCCGCCCCAGTGTTTGTTGAAATACCCACGGAACCGTCATGGCGAGGTATCCGGAATCTCGCGGGATGCGGTGGCCGTCTCAGTTTGTTGCACAGGTGTCATGCCGAGCCGAGTCGAGGCATGAGATTGCCGCGCTTCACCGCCCCGCCTGCGGCGGGGATCACTCGCAATGGCGCCAAACGGGACGTTGTCAAAGGGTCCCGCAGGCGGGGTGGAGTGGCCACTTATCCAAAAAAAGACCACCCCTGTCTCTCAACAGGAGTGGTCATCCAATTCAATTCAGAGTTGGCGGCGTGAGATTACCAGGGGCAATCCACCGGAGGCGGTCCGCCGCCGAACATATAGTCAACAACGTAGACGAGATCGGCGATATTGATCTCACCGTCACCGTTGACGTCACCCTCCTCATAGCATGGCAGCGCCGGGCCGCCGTTGAACATATAGTCGACCAAGTATACCAGGTCGGCAACGTTCAACTGCTCACCCATGAGGCCGTCAATGTTGCCGCGGATGCCTTCGCAACACCCGTCGCATACATCCCCGATACCATCGTCATCGATGTCGCTCTGATCCGGGTTCCAATCGTCCGGACAGTTGTCGCAGACATCTCCGACACCGTCCAGCGAATCGAGATCGCTGTCTTCCTGACCGGGGTTTGCGTCGTCCGGGCAGTTGTCACAGGCCGAACCCAGATCGTCACCGTCAGGATCTTCCTGGCCGGGGTTGTGATCGGTCGGACAGTTGTCCACGTCGCCGCAATGACCGTCGTTGTCGATGTCATTGTCCGGATCGTCGGGGCATTCATCGCAGACATCGCCGATACCGTCGTTGTCGCGATCCTCCTGGTTGGCATTGGAAACATCGGGACAGTTGTCACAGGCGTTGCCCAGGATGTCGCCGTCGTTGTCCTCCTGTCCAGTGTTGGCATCCTCGGGGCAGTTGTCACAGAGGTCACCGACATCATCACCGTCGCCGTCCTCCTGACCGGAGTTGGCGTCGATAGGACAGTTGTCGCAGACGTCACCGACCGTGTCACTATCACCGTCCGCCTGGTTGGTGTTCTGATCATCCGGACAGTTGTCGCAGACGTCACCTACGGCGTCAAGGTCGCTATCGGACTGATTGGTGTTGGCATCATCCGGACAGTTGTCGCAGACGTTGCCTACGTTATCATTGTCGTTATCGGCCTGATCGGTATTAGGCTGGTTGGTGCAGTTGTCGCAGGTGTTGCCGACATCGTCGCCGTCGGTATCGGTCTGATTCGTGTTCGGATCGTCCGGACAATTGTCACAGGCGTCTCCGACCGTGTCGTTGTCACCGTCACTCTGCGAAGGATTGGCGTCTTCCTGACAGTTGTCACAGGCATTGCCGACACCGTCAGTGTCGTTGTCTTCCTGACCCGCGTTGGGCGTGTCGGGACAATTATCGTCGGGGCAAGTATTGGCCGGGAAGCCCGGATTACCGGCGCCGTCGTCATCGGTGTCGGTGCAGTCATCGCAGGCATCACCAAAGGTGTCACCGTCGGCGTTTTCCTGCAGCACATTGTGCACCGTGGGACAGTTGTCCACATCGGCGCAATGACCGTCGCCGTCAATGTCGTTGTCCGGATCGTTGGGACAAGCGTCGCAGGCGTTGCCGATACCGTCGTTGTCGTCATCTTCCTGGAAGGGATTGATGTCGTCAGGACAGTTGTCGCAGGCGTCGCCTATCTGATCGCCGTCGGCATCAGCTTGCGACGGGTTGGCATCGGTGGGACAGTTGTCGCAAATGTCACCTACGCCGTCAGTGTCGGCATCTTGCTGGCCGGGGTTCGGATCATCCGGACAGTTGTCGGTGGCACAGGTATTGGCCGGGAAACCCGGATCGCCGGCGCCGTCACCGTCGGTATCGGTGCAGTCGTCGCAAGCATCACCAAAAGTGTCACCATCGGCATTTTCCTGAAGCACATTGTGCACCGTGGGACAGTTGTCCACATCGGCGCAATGGCCGTCACCGTCGATGTCGTTGTCCGGATCGTTGGGACACGGGTCGCAAACGTTGCCGATACCGTCGCTGTCGTCATCCTCCTGGAAGGGATTGATGTCGTTGGGACAGTTGTCGCAGGCGTCACCGATCTGATCGTTGTCGGCATCGGCTTGTGACGGGTTGGCATCGGTGGGACAGTTGTCACAGATGTCACCGACGCCGTCGGTGTCGCCATCTTCCTGACCGGCGTTCGGATCGTCCGGACAGTTATCATCGGGGCAGGTGTTGGCCGGGAAGCCCGGATCGCCGGCGCCGTCACCGTCGGTATCGGTGCAGTCGTCGCAGTCATCGCCAAAGGTGTCACCATCGGCGTTTTCCTGACCCGGGTTATGCACCGTGGGACAGTTGTCCACATCTGCGCAATGTCCGTCGCCGTCGCCGTCATTGTTGGGATCGTTAGGACACGGGTCGCAAAGATCGCCGATGTTGTCACCGTCGCCGTCGGCCTGATTGGTGTTGGGCGTGGTGGGACAGTTGTCGCAGGCGTCACCGACTGTGTCGTTATCACCGTCGGTCTGACTGGGGTTGGCCGTGGCCGGACAGTTGTCACAAACATCACCCACACCGTCGGTATCGGCATCAGCCTGACCGGGATTGGGGGTGTTGGGACAGTTGTCGGTCGGGCAGGTGTTGACCGGGAAGCCGGGATCGCCGAATCCGTCACCGTCGGTGTCGGTGCAGGTGTCGCAGTCGTCACCTATGTTGTCACCATCGGTATCCTGCTGACCGGGGTTGGCTACTGTAGGACAGTTGTCGCAGTCGTCACCCTTGCCGTCGTTGTCACCGTCGGCCTGAGTCGGATTGGGATCGGTGGGACAGTTGTCGCACAGATTACCCACGTCGTCGCCGTCGGTATCCATCTGGTTGGTGTTGGGATCGGTCGGACAGTTGTCACAAACGTCACCAACCGTGTCACCATCGCCGTCGGCCTGGTTTGTGTTGGGATCGACGGGACAGTTGTCGCAAACGTCACCGACCGTATCGGTGTCACCATCGGCCTGATTGGTGTTGGCGTCGGTGGGACAGTTGTCGCAAACGTCGCCGACGTTATCGTTGTCACCGTCGTTTTGGTTCGTATTGGGATCGGTCGGACAGTTGTCGCAGAAGTCGCCCACTGCGTCGGTGTCGACGTCCGACTGGTTGGTGTTGGCCACGTCAGGACAGTTGTCACAGACGTTGCCGACGTCGTCGTTGTCGTTATCGGCCTGATTACCATTCAGGTCGTTGGGACAGTTGTCGCAAACATCACCGACATTGTCGCCATCGACGTCGGCCTGGTTAGTGTTGGGATCGGCCGGACAGTTGTCGCACACATCGCCGACATTGTCACCGTCACCGTCGGCCTGATTGGCGTTGGGATGAGCGAGACAGTTGTCGCAGTCGTCACCCACACCGTCGCCGTCCCAGTCGGCCTGGCCGGGGTTGTTGGTGTTGGGACAGTTGTCACAGGCGTCGCCGATACCGTCAAAGTCTGCATCCTGCTGGCCCGGGTTGGGCGTGGAGGGGCAGTTATCCTGCTGGCAGGTGTTGTTCGGGAAGCCGGGATCGCCGAAGCCGTCACCATCGGTGTCGGTGCAGTCATCGCAGGCGTCGCCGATATTGTCACCGTCGGCGTCTTCCTGTCCGGGGTTATTAACGGTGGGACAGTTGTCGACATCGCCGCAGTGTCCGTCGTTGTCGATGTCGTTGTCCGGATCGTTCGGACAATCATCGCAGAGGTCACCAATGCCGTCGCCGTCGGAGTCATTTTGGTTGGGGTTGGGCGTGGTGGGGCAATTGTCGCAATCGTCACCGACCGTGTCGCTATCGCCGTCGGCCTGGGTGGGGTTGTCGACGGTTGGACAGTTGTCGCAAGCGTCACCGAACTGGTCTGTATCGTTATTCTCCTGCCCGGAATTGAAAGTCGACGGACAGTTGTCACAGGCGTCGGCCGTGCCGTCGCCGTCTGAGTCATTGGGATCATCCCAGCAGGCATCTACCGTCCAACAATGGGGACCGTCCCAGGTGGGGAAATATGAGATGCCGCCGCTCTTGGCCCACTTCCAAACTCCGGTAGGAGGAAAGTAACTGGAGTCAAGGCAGATAGTCTTTCCGTTGTCGAGGTCGCTGACAGGGCCTATCGTCAGCGCGTAGGCGGTGTCGTTGAAGCCGGTCGGCAAACCGGCCGAGGTCATGCGCGAACCGGAGAAAGCCATGGTGTCAGCGCCGCAGCCATCTACGCCAAACGGTATGATCTGAAAGAGCAAATTGAAAGCGGCTCCCCAGGCCAGAGTGCCCAGAGTATCACCGGTCAATGTGGTCCAGCAGGCGCCGTCGGGGGAATATACTTGCCAGGCGTTGGCTATGCCATCGACCGTACCGCCGGTATTATTGTCCAGCCGAAGGACAAAACGAACCGGGTTGTCGGTTGGTATTCGACCACCCGCGGTCAATCCGTCGACATGATCGAGCGTGAAAGCTCCGTCCTGTGCCATTGCTGTTCCGAACGAGAACAACAGCGCCACCATGAGTAGTTTTAACAAGGTGCCTCTCATACGTGTGTCTCCTCTCTGCGGACAGTTGGTGAGAATTCCTCCGTGTGCATTTTTGCCATGTTGTTTTTTTTATAGGACCTGCTAATGCTTGACAACAACCAATTTAACTACTCGAACGGCGTTTTGTCAAGCTAAATATTGTGCAGCGCTATCCACGCTTGAGTGCGCAAAAGGATGCCTATAGTTGCAATGCGGATCGTTTCATGCGTTGTTTTTGAAGTTGTCAACCAGCTTGAGGCAGTCTATACTTCGGGCGAGTCGGCAAACGCTAACAGGTGGTAAACACAGTATGGACAAGAAAACCGGTAATATCGTATTGATCGGCATGATCGTAGGGGCGGTTCTGGGAGTAATCGGCGGCTATTTTGTGGGGGAGTGGTT
Source organism: Candidatus Zixiibacteriota bacterium (assembly GCA_029860345.1). Taxonomy (NCBI): domain Bacteria; kingdom Pseudomonadati; phylum Candidatus Zixiibacteriota; species Candidatus Zixiibacteriota bacterium. The sequence continues at coordinate 11,189 of JAOUBJ010000015.1, forward strand.
TCTTGCGATCAGTTTTCTGGGAACGATGTTTCTCAACGCCTTGAAAATGGTCGTCGTGCCCCTGATTGTGGCTTCGATGATCGTCGGTGTTGCATCGCTGGGTGATGTCGGCAAACTGGGCCGGACAGCCGGTAAGACCATTCTCTATTATGTCATCACGACCGGCGTGTCGGTCTTTATCGGGCTTGTGCTCGTCAACCTGTTCCGACCCGGCGTGGGGGTGGAGGCATTCGGCGCCTTCGTGCCCGATTTGGTTGCCGACAGCCAGGAGAAGACGCTGATTGATGTACTGGTCGGCCTGATCCCGCCTAATATCTTCGCGGCGGCGGCGCAAACGAAAGTACTGCCGTTGATTGTCTTCTCGCTACTGTTTGGCGGTGTGTTGGTCAGTATCGGTGAGAAGGGCAAGGTGGTAATCAGGTTTTTCGAAGGTCTCAACACCGCAATCATGAAAATGGTCACCCTGATAATCTACTTCGCACCCATCGGCGTCATGGCCTTGATCGGCGGTATCGTGGCTTCCAACCGTGAGACACTCGACCAACTGGCCTCAGGTCTGGGCTGGTATGTCCTGACCGTGATCGTCGGATTGGCCATCCACGCTGTTGTTGTCCTGCCCGCTCTATTGTGGTTTTTTGGTCGACGCAGACCGTTCGCATACTTTCTTAACATGGGTCAGGCCTTGACCACTGCCTTCACCACTGCCTCGTCGTCGGCCACCTTACCGATCACGATGGAATCGGTCGAGGAGAAAAACAAAGTCGACGGCCGTGCGGCTTCGTTCGTGTTACCGCTCGGCGCCACCATCAATATGGACGGCACCGCACTCTACGAAGCGGTGGCCGCTATGTTCATTGCGCAGATATACGGTATCGATCTTTCTGTCGGTCAACAGATGGTGATTTTCCTGACCGCTACGCTTGCCTCGGTCGGTGCGGCCGGAATCCCCCACGCCGGGACGGTTACAATGGTGTTCGTGCTGGCAGCGGTGGGGCTGCCGCTTGAGGGGATCGGTTTGATTTGGGCGATTGACTGGTTCCTAGACCGTTGTCGCACCACGGTGAATGTCTGGGGCGACTCGGTCGGTGCGGCGGTGATTGCCGAAACTCGGGAGATCAAGGAGACTGGTTAGCCCATGAATGGGTCTCTCGCACTTCGTGCATGGCAGCATCGCTGGGATGCTGCCCTACTCCTGAAAGTGGCCTTGGGCGACCCCGCCCGACGCTGAAAGTTCGACCTCATGCTGAGCGAAGTCGAAGCATGAACTTCTAGGCAGATTCACCCTTCGACTCCGCTCCGGGTGAGGATGGAAGGGCGCGCAGCGCGAAAAAGGGATTTGTCACCCCCTCCGAAACTGGGTGGCACCCTCAAACCCGGTTTGGGGGTGTTAAGTGGATGTCTGCCGCTCACAAGAACCACGTGAATCGAAGATGGATTCCGGGTCAAAGCCCGGAATGGCAGACCGGGTAGCAGCCGTCTACACTAACTTAGTACTAATGTCCCCCCGGCATCGGCATGGCCACTTGCGTGTATCCCTCCGGAATAGTGAAGGCGTCTTTGGGTGCATCCTCTTTCTCGACGTCGACTAACTCCGATGATGAACGCATCGTTTGACCCATTACTTCGGTTGTGGTTGTTTCTTTGACGGTCAACCCCTTGATCTTGCCGAACTGCTTGATGGCGTTTTCGTAGTCGGGCATATAGGCCATCAGACTATTGAGAATCTTGTGATAAACCTCGGTGTTGATTTCGATATCCCCGGTAGCCCACACCTCGGTGCTCGACTGCATCATGCCCATTTTCTTTTCAATGATGTACTTGTGACAATTCCATTCGCCGATCTTCTGTTTGTCTCCAGTGGGTGATACTACAACTGTCATGGTCAGCATGCTCAACATTTGCTTCATCTGAGGGTCTGTCGACTCGGCGATTTCACCCAGCACGATCTCGGAGTACTGTTTGTTGGTATGGTCCAGTTGCACCAACTTGCCCACGTCACCCAGCAGGATCATGGCGGCAGTGTCGCCGGCATCAAGGCGCGCATTGTTCTCGGACAGCCAGATGGTATTGGTATCGTGTGTGGCAGGCATGACCTGTCCCATTATCTCAACAGCGTCGGTTTGGAACAACTGTCTGATGCGTACATCGGCGGTGGCATCGGCCACCCAGACAAAGAGTACAACTATTCCCACGTTTCTGATCAGTTTGAAGGCGTTGCTGAGATACATTTTCTTCACTCCTTAGTTTACAAATCGCCCTGGGGATATCTGGTGGTCCGAAGCCGTTGGTCAAGATACCTTCCATATCCACAGGCAAGGCACGGTGCACTCGTCTGAGCATAGTCGTTACCTGCTTCGACATCAAGACAAAAAACTTGAGTGACAGTTAGTCGGCAGGGTCTCTCTGGCGCACCCATGAGTACTCTTCGTATACCGGGTCAGACCGGTCCTGTTCCGGTTTTTGTATTGACAGGTGGAAACAATCGCCTATTTTACAATAAGTTAACACAGGTACATGCTAACAGCCCTCATGAGTTACCACTTTTTGGACGATTAACATCGTGAAAGTCTCTATCGGAGGAGTAATGAAACGTCTTGCGACAGCACTCTCATTGACACTGGCTATGGTGGGTTCCGCCTTGGCTGCGAATTCCGAAGAATCTGCGTTTGGTCCCAATCTGCTTCAGAACCATCCTGATGTGACAACATATCGCGCTACCGACGAAGGTGTCACCCGCTATGTCGAAGGAGACCTCATGCGGGCGGTACCGCGCGGGCAAGAAGAGGCGGCGACCATTTCGTTTTTTGAGGCCAACAAAGGCGCCTGGCGCATGATGCAACCAAGCCAGGAGTTGCAAATCAGCCGGACCCAGCAGGATCAACTGGGCATGACGCACCTGCTTTTCGATCAATATCACCAGGGTGTCAGAGTGGTTGGTGCACAGTTGCGATCGCACTTCTCAAGCGACGGAGAGTTGCGAACGGTCAATGGTTACTATGTGGCTGACCTCGACGTGGACGTAGCTCCGGTTTTGACCTCCGAGGCAGCCGTCCAGCGGGCGCTCGAACACCTTGCGACCATTTTCGGAACAGCTCGACCGGATGATCCTGAGTTGGTGGTGTTCCGTTGGGAGGGCTTCGACTATCTTTGCTGGCGGACCTTTCTGTGGTCGGACAGTCCGATGGGTCGCTGGGAGTATCTTGTCGACGCCCACTCCGGTGAGATCGTTTTCAATGCCAACCGAATCATGGATGCCAACGACGTCGGAACGGGTATCGGGGTCATGGGTCAGTGGCGTTACCACATTGATACCGATTGGAACGGTTCTCAATATCAGATGCGCGACTACACCCGACAAACCGCCAATAACCCGCACGGCCACGATGGACAAATGCCCTCAGGCAGTTACATTCAGACCAACATCGCCGGCGGTTCGCTGCCGGGCTCAATTGCCACCGACGCCGACAACACCTGGGACCTATCCTCGCAAGCGCCGGCCGTGGATGGACATGTCTATTCGATGTTGATGTATGATTATATGCTGGGTCATTTCGGTCGTAACAGTTTTGACGGCAGTGGTTCCACCATGCTCACCAGTGTCAACTACTCGGCCGAAGGTGATAACAATGCCTACTGGAACGGCAGCCAGATCGTTGTCTGGAGTTGGTCGACCGGTTGGCGTTCGCTGGCCGGTTGCCCCGATGTCATTGCACACGAGTGGGGCCATGCCGTGACCGACTACGGTTCCAATTTAGTCTATCAACTTGAGTCCGGGGCGCTTAACGAGTCGTTTTCCGACATGCTGGGCGCCGCCTTTGAGTTTGCGCATGATTCTATGGATACGCCCGACTGGCTGATGGGGGAGAACGGCACTACCAGCGGCAGCGGTTTTCGCGATATGGAGAACCCGCACAACAACGGCGATCCGGATTTCTACGGCACCTCCGATCCCTATTGGGTCGATGTCGACGGTTGTTCTCCATCCCCCTTCAACGATTACTGCGGTGTCCACACCAACAGTGGCGTCGGTAACAAGTGGTTCTCCCTGTTGTCCGACGGTGGCACGCACCATAGTGTTACGATCACCGGCATCGGTCATCAGAATGCCATTCTGATTGCCTGGCGGGCCAACGAGTTTTATTGGGGAGTGAATACAGATTATCACGAGGCAGCCCTGGGTACTATCTCGGCGGCCAACGACCTTGACCCCACCGGCGCATGGACAGTGCAAGTGGCCAACGCCTGGAATGCCGTCGGTGTATCGACGCCCGGTCCGTCGCTGGTTTTCTCCTACCCCCTGGGTGTTCCGGAGATACTCACGCCCGGCGCCGAGACGACTTTTGAAGTGGTGGTCAGTGGCCAATTGGGCGGCGTCCCGGTGGCAGGTAGCGGCAGACTCTTTTATCGTATCAATGGCAGCGGTTGGCTGGATGATCCGATGACTTCGCTGGCCGACAATCATTACGAAGCGACCCTTCCGGCCATTGACTGCGGCAGCGTCCTCGAATTCTATGTCCGTGCTCGGGAAGCAGCCTCGGCCTACTTTTACGATCCCGACCCTTCCGCACCCTACCGCGCCGACCCGGCCACCAATGTTATCACTGTGTTCGCCGACGATTTTGAAACCAACCAGGGCTGGACCGTAAGCGGCGACGCCGGAGACGGCCAATGGAACCGCGGCGATCCGGTGGGCGGCGGCGATCGCGGCGATCCTCCCGATGACTTCGATGGCTCCGGACAATGCTACCTGACCGACAATGTCGACGGCAACTCCGATGTCGACGACGGTACTACGATTTTGACCTCACCGACTATCGATCTGTCGGTGGGTGATGCCAAGATTCACTACGCTCGCTGGTATTCCAACAACAACGGCGCTGATCCCAACAACGATGAGATGTATGTCCGGGTCTCCGACGATGACGGCGCTAACTGGGTATTGGTGGAGACGGTGGGACCGGTCAACGAAGCAGGCGGCAGTTGGTACGAAAACAGCTTTGTCGTCTCCAACTTCGTCACACCGACCAGTCAGGTCAAAGTGCGCTTCGAAGTTAGCGATCTCAACGCCGGCTCGGTGATTGAGGCGGCCATTGATGACGTAACGGTCATAGTATACGAATGTGAGCAGAACCGCCCGCAAATTGTCGAGGAGGATATCCCCGACTGGACCGAGGGCAGACCGTACTCGGAGCAACTACAGGTGTCGGGCGGGGCAGCGCCTTATGTCTGGAGCGATAAAGACGGCGATCTGGTCGGAACCGGTCTCAGTCTGTCCGCCGGCGGATTGGTTTCTGGCACGCCACTTTCCAGCGGCGGTCACTTCTTCACGGCCATGGTGCTGGACGACAGTGGCTACACCGATGAACAGTTGTTGACCTTCACTATCAATCCACCGGTGCAGGTCACGACCACCAGTCTGCCGGATCAGACAGCGGGCGCATCGTACTCGCAAACGCTCACGGGTACAGGCGGCACCGGCACTCTACTCTGGAGTGACAAATTCGATGATCTAATCGGCACCGGCCTCTCGCTCTCGACCGGTGGTGTGGTTTCCGGTACGCCGACGGCCGGCGCTGTTTCGTTCACGGCCGTGGCCACCGATCAGGTGGGTGCCAACGGTGAACAGGTGCTGAGCATGACCATAAACCCGGAGCTTGTGATCTCCACCGGTACTTTGCCCGATGGGGTGCAGGGGGCCGAGTACTCACTCCAGATAGCCTCCACCGGCGGCACCGGCAACCAGACCTGGAGCGACAAGAACAATGATCTGACCGGGAGCGGCCTCACACTTACACCGACCGGTCTGCTTATGGGCATCCCCTTTGTGGCCGGTGAGGTCAGTTTCACGGCGCGAGTTACAGACGAAGGTGGCGGTGATGCGGAGAAGTTTTTCAGTTTCGATATCGCTGCCGCTGTCGGCATCGTTACCGCCGGTCTACCCGACTGGACTGTTAACGCTGCTTATTCACAACAACTTGATGCTGCCGGTGGCAGCTCTCCCTATACCTGGGTCGATCGAGATGGCGACCTGGTGGGGACCGGGCTGACCTTGTCGACCGATGGTCTGTTGTCGGGTACGCCTACCAGCGTCGGGGGCATCACCTTTTGGGCACTGGTCACCGACGACGTCGCCGGTACCGACGAACGACAATTCAGCATCACCATCAACCCGGAACTGCAGTTTACAACCATAGTGCTGCCCGATTGGACACAGGGCATCGCATTTTCGGAGCAGATATTCACCAGTGGCGGAACCGGCGCCAAAACTTTCAGCGACCAGGCTTCAGAACTGACCGGGACCGGACTGACATTGTCATCGACCGGCCAGGTGTCAGGCGTGCCTTTGGCCGTCGGGCCGATCAGTTTCACGGCCCTGGTTACCGATGAGGGAGGCGGTAGCGCCACTCAGCCCTTCGCCTTCACAATCAATGTCCCGATCGCTGTGACCACGACTTCGTTACCCGACGGTGCCGTTGACGCTTCATACACCGAGCAACTTGAATCATCCGGTGGCACCGGCGCGGCTCACTGGACCGATAAGAACGGTGATCTAGTGGGCACCGGGTTGACTTTGTCAGAGAGCGGCTTGCTTAGCGGGACGGTTGCGTTGGAGCAGATTATCACGTTCACGGCGCAAGTCACCGACGATGTCGGCAGTGTCGATGAAAGTGTGCTGGCTTTTGAGATTTTCCTGTCGTTTGTTTGTGCCGACATCGACAACGACGGTGAAGGACCCAACATTTCCGACTTGGTATATCTCGTCGATTTCATGTTCAACGGCGGCCCGCCGCCGGACATTATGGCCGCCGCCGATTTCGATGCCGACGACCAGATCACAATTGCCGATCTGGTGGCGCTGGTCGACTTCATGTTCAACGGTGGTGCGCCCGTCACCTGCGATTAGCGGCTTGCCTGCGTCGTTGCACATAAACCCACCCGGCGCAACGCCTCTGGGTGGCCTACCGTGGTGTACGTGCTCGTGCGCCACGGGGCAGGGGCAGACCGACAGACCCGTTTATGTGAGAGCGTCTGCCGCCCACCAAACCCACCCGCCGCAAAGCCTCTGGGTGGGGTACCGTGCCGTCATGCGACCCCGCGTGACGGCGCCCGCAGGTCCCCACCCCCTGCAGTATCTACGTTAGAAATGTCAGGACCACAATCCGCCGCGGCGGACTGACCTACGAAGATGCTGAACGCCTTGATCCCGAATTGGCCTTGCAAAATCCGTCGTGGTCGTTATATTTGAACGTGCCCCGCCCCGTCTTCGTGATGGCCGGAACCAACCAATCCCGACCACGATTTACCACGATCGTGTCGGCTACATTCATTCGGAGGTATCGATTCCATGAAGGTTAAGCATACTTTAATGTTGTTCACGTGCATTCTGGCGGCCGGCGTGTGGGCCACTCCCCCGATAGATACCAGCCCCTTCTGGCAGTCCGGCGAGTTCAACGTCTACGGAACCGGCATGATCTGGGAGGATTGCAACAACGATGGTTATATCGACGCATTTTTCGGCAACGGTAACGATATAGTGTTGGCCCAAAACTCGATCTACCTGTCGAACTACGGCACCCTTCCCACCAGCGCCAGTTGGTATTCGTCAAACGCCGAGTATTCCGGTCACTGTGCCGTCGGCGATATCGACGATGATGGATACGTCGACTTTGCCGTAGCCAACTATCTCGGCTCCGGTGGATTCTCCACGGCCAACTATTCCAACCTTTATATGAACACCGACGGCCTGCCGAACCCATCGCCTGACTGGTACAATGCCGATTCCATCTATACCTTTTCCTGCGCCATGGGCGACCCCGATGGTGACGGCGACCTGGACCTGGCTTTTGCAACCGGTGACGCTTACACCAGCGTGTATACGCCGGAACGAATCTACTTCAACGTGGACGGCTCGCTTGAAACCATGCCGAGCTGGCAGACGGCCATCGTGGATGCAACCATGGATGTCACCTGGGGGGATGTCGACAACGATGGTGACCTGGACCTGGCTTTCGCCTACGACAACATAGGAGTGGCCGTTTTTTTCAACAATGCCGGCACCATGTCGACCGTTCCCGGTTGGCAGTCTTTTCAGGCCCAACCGGCCAATACTTTGATCTTCGGCGACGTCGACGGCAATGGCTGGCTGGATTTGGTCGTGGCCTTCAACAATCAGCTTGGAACCGGGGGGTACTTCCGGGTTTATTTCAATGACGGCGTCGGTAACCTGAACGTCAATCCCGGCTGGGAGTCGGCCACAGCCGGTTATGGATCGGGCGTCTCGCTTTACGATTATGACAACGACGGTGACAACGATCTGGCCGCCGGACGATGGTTCGATCCGGCTCGGATATATGAAAACACAGGCTCGACATTTACCACCACGCCGGTGTGGCGGGCCGATCCATCGACCGTGGTCGAAGAAATGGCTTGGGTGGATGTCGACGGTGACGGCGTGGAAGAGATAGTCGACACCTTCTACACCGCCGGGCGGAAACTTCTGTACACCCAACGTCAGCCGCTGTACAGCCTTGATTCTGTGGTGGTCGATGGTGTGCCTTTATCGCCCGAGGACTACTGTTACGATCTGGTCTCCGGATGGGTCTCTATGGCCTCGGCCCTCACAAGCTATGCGCACGTCTACTACAAGTACTCTTTCAAAAACGATTTGGCTATCTCGCACTGGGACACCTACAACATGGTCTTCGGCAACACCAGCCGTCCGCTGGTAGACTTCTATGCCGACACGACCATCGGATGGGCGCCCTTCACCGTACAGTTCACCGACAGTTCGATAGGCGCCACCGAATGGCTCTACCATTTCGGGGACGGCGATAGTTCGACACTGAAAGACCCATTGCACACCTACTACGGTGGCCAAGCGCACGACGTCCGGCTGCGTACCATGTTGCCGGATGGTTCGCACAATCATACCAGCCGCAAGATGATCGTGACCCTGGCCGACACCATTTTCATCTCCGATGGATTCATGCCGCCGGGCGGAACCATGACCGTGCCGGTCTACCTGCGCAACGCCCACCCGATGGATGAGCTGCAACTTCCAATCCGATACGATGGTGACGTTAGTCTGACTTATGACTCGTGGGACACCACCGACTGTCGTACCAATTACTTCGATTATGTCGAGTTGGTTCAATATGCGCCGTCATCCAAGAAGATCGCCTTTCAATTTAAGGCCGGGCGCAACGTGGGGAATCCACCTTTGGCGCCGGGTTATGGTCCGATAATAAACCTGCACTTCAGTGTGGGCGCCGGGTCGGGCGCAAACGTGCTGGACACTGTCACTTTGGGTGGTCGCGAACTGGACCTGGATGCCGGCTATGCGATCTATCAACCGCGCGTGCAGACGGGGATATGGCAGAGTGGTCTGTGCGGCGATATCGACGGCAACGGCACGGTGGGGGATATCGCCGACCTGGTCTATCTGGTCGACTATATGTTCTCAGGCGGGCCGCCTCCACCCAATGTCAATGCAGCCAATGTTGACGGCGACAACGGAATCAATATCGCCGACCTCGTTTACCTGGTCGATTGGATGTTCAACCTCGGGCCGGGACCACTGTGCTGAGATTGCTCCGGGCTATTCGATAGATTTGGCAAAGAAAACGACCGTCTCCGCAACCGGAGAAGGTCGTTTCTTTAATTCAACTTGGACCGCTTTGGCAGCTATCGATCTACCGAGCGTAGGTGCTGGTGAAACCGTCGGCAGCAGTTTGTGAAAGAACCAGCGTGTCGGCGTCCAGCCGTCCAATGACATCCGCCGGAAGCATGTTATCGCTGTATCTCACCACCCAAACCGGCCCGGTACCGCCGGGAAGGGTTTCAAACGATCGAATGTACATCCCGGCCGATTCGATCTCACCATCGCGAGTGTACACATAGTTGCTGTCACTGTCAAAAACCAGTTGGCGAGTGAAATCCACGCTGTCGGCATAAATCGTAATGCCTGCAATCCCGCCATGAGACATAACCCAGGTCCAGGCGCCTACTTCGCCCAGGTCTACATCTACACCGGCCGGTGGCGTCCCGCGCGAGCAGGACAAGAAGGCACAGCTTAACACCAGCATTACTATCGCCAAAAAGCTTATCAGTCTAACTTTGGTCATATCGTTTTCCTCTTCGGACTACTCCTTTACGAAGAATTTCAAACCTCTCATCGGTTGTTCCAATGCCCGGGCGCCGATCATAACCGAAAGTAAATGTGGGTATAGCCGTTCACTTTCAGATCAGTCAGCACAAGCGAATCCCGCCCCGGAAACTCGATTATTTGCGGCACGTGGATATCATTGTCGTAGCGCAGCACCTTCACGCGCTCGGAGCCAACGTTCTCCCAGTCTATGCTGTATCCGGAAGTGTAGTCCGGCTCGATAAAATTCGCACCCTTCTGGACTTCGTAGAATTCTACCACTTCAAGATCGGTGAAATACAGAACGCGAAGGAACGACACCGAATCAACGTCCAATTCTTCATTATTCAGGCCACCTGACGAGTGTAGCCAGCCCCAGACACCTTGTTCGGCCGCAAATTCCGATTGGACCGGGGCGGCATCACGGGAACAACTCATGCCGATGACGGCAAGTGTTGCCATGACCAACGCCAGAATAACCGCGGGCGCTGTTTTCTTCATTATCACAACCTCCATATCACCAAATAAGTCGTTTCCTGTCTTGTCAATAGGCCGTTTAGCCTTTTGATCGCGAGCAAATCTACGAAAACTGCAAACGTTTGTCATCGTTTTTTTTGTACGTTTATTATTTGCGAGGGGGGGGGTGATTCGACACACGATTCAAGTGGTGTTGGGCGACCTCGCCCGACACCGGCCATCCAACCCAGTGGCTGTCAGGCGTGTCAGATGACAGCACCCACACCGTAACGCACGTCACCTGTTGGTGCAGTGGCTTATTCAACAGTTTCTACCGTCGTGATATAATGTCGGGTTCAGTTGGCCGGTTCGATTGTGATCGTCTTATTCGCCGGATGCGAAATGTCGATGGCGCGAGTTATTATGATGGAAGGGGTCGCCTGCCGGCAGATCCCACCAGACATCGTCGGGATCGGCCCGGCGAATCATTCCGACCATCAGCGGGTTGATCCCCTGGTGGCAGCGCAGGAGAACCTCGTCATAGTCGAGCCCGATGATTTCCCACTTTCCGGAACCGGTCGACATGACATAGCGACATGGCTTGACCACGCCGGTGCATAGCGACTGAGCGCCGGAGAATACTTCGTGACCCTCGCGCAACGACAGCGAGTAACGCTGGTTGCCTCGGGTAGGGCGACACTGAAAAACATAGTACGGCTGCATACCGGCTTTGGCGGCGGCATACCAGATATCGGCCAACAAGTGCGGGTCGTCATTGATGTCTTTGAGCAGGGGAGTCTGAACGTAGAAAGTATAATCAGGGAAGTCCTTTACGACATCGGCCAGCTCTTTGCGAATCTCCTCCGGTCTGACCACATGCGCCACAACGTATACTTTCTTGCCGTCGAATCGCGGAAGGCTCCGGCGGTAGCGCACAGGATCGTGCACAATGGCTCGCGACCCTATGCGCACGTCGTGCAGATGTGTCATTCCAGCCATGCCGGCCAGCAATTCGTCCAGCAATTGAGGTTTGGCCAGAAGGGCATCGCCGCCACTCATCAGTACACTGCGTACCTCAGTCTGTTTGCGAAGGTACTCAAGCGCCTGTTTGGGATCGACTGCGACATCGTTTTCGAGCGCCTCGCCCTCAAACAGCCGCTTGCGAAAACACCAGTCGCAGATCGAGTGGCAGTCTTCAGCGACAAAAAGCAGTACCGTCTCGCGATACTTGTGTTGCAGGCCGGGGATACGGAAGTTCTTATTCTCGTTCGACGGATCGTATTTGTATAACTCACTCAAGGCAAGCCTCCTTTATTTGCAGTCCGCAACAGTCAGTGGCCTCGAATCCGTTCGTATAGGCCGCGTCACCTCTTCGTCCGGTTGACCGTAGTCCTAACCCTCCCCTAGAGTTATTACGGCATAAGCTGTGAGCAGGCGCCGCTTAAGGCGCCTGACGCCCGGTTGCGGACTTATTGTCACCTATATTTTAGCGCACATAGCTGATTCTGTCAAGCTCTGGGACCAACTATTCTACTATCCAATACGCCGGATATTCACTCATAGTTTCGATTGGCACTTGAGTTTGGTTTCGCTACCCCATGACTTGCAAGTACTTAACGAGCGTCGACAGGGGCGCGAGATCGGTTTGAGTCAAATAGAAAAAGTTTGTGCCATTGATTGGTTTTAGTGGCCGCGCCGGGCCTCCGCTTGTGTGATGACTCGGTTTTCTGTTGGTTTTCGGCTGATCGCTTCCAACCGGGACGGCTTGCCTGGGCCGGCTCAAGCAGAGCACCACGGGATGCCGAACGGATTGCTTCAAGAAGAGATAGTGGCGAACCAACTGCCCCCGTGAACTTCGAGAACGGTTCGAAACCGTGCCCATTGAGTGCCTGCCAGGAATCATGACATGGATCACAATTTCTATCAAGAAAGCAACGACCAGCCCTCAGCTTGACACGAGTTTAGGTGGGCGGTGTAGTTGAATCCGTCCAAGAAACCTGATTCCGGATGTCTGGTAAGTCTGGCAGGTCACTGGTCATGAGCACCTTGACCGGTCCCGAAACCTTGCAATGTTGCAACTGTCATAACATAGGTCATCTGGTGCACGTTTGTCAAGCGAAAAACGGGCAAGAATCCCTTTGATAGGCTTAGCGACGGGTGTACATTATTAGTGTCTCAAGTGTTTCAGAGCCTTCACCGTCATCAAAACCATGACGGAGGATAATGTGAAAAGAAGTGCTGCCATTATCACACTCGGCTTAATGCTGTTGTTGTGCGCCGTTGGTTCTCTACACGCCGAACGCTGTTGCCATGGGATGCGCGGCAACATCGACTGGAGCCCAACTGACGATCCCGATATTGCTGATCTGGTCTATCTGGTCGATTACATGTTCACCGGCGGACTGCCACCGGCCTGTTTTGCAGAAGCCGACGTGAACTGGGATGGGGCTATCGATATCGCCGACCTGGTCTATCTCGTAGATTACATGTTTAGCGGCGGGCCACCGCCGGAGTTCTGCGTTCAGGGCGGCCTTGAGGACATCATCCTGCCTCTTACTGTGGGCAACTACTGGACCACAAGTGTGATCGAGTACAACGAGTCCGGCCAGACTACCGCCGAGTATGAAGCAACAGCTACAGTCATCCGGGATACGACAATTGATGATTGGGTATGGCACTTCATGGCCAGTGATACCGGCGTGACCGACACTGCGCTGTGGACCAACAAAGAAGACGGGGCGTGGATGTGGACCGATTCAACCGGCCAACCCCAGGCGCTGATGATGAAGTACCCGGCCTCGGCGGGGGAGAGCTACCCGATCTATGCCGTTACCGTCACCGTTGAGTCGATCAGTGAAGTGATCACCGTTGAAGCCGGGACCTTTGTGTGCAACCTCTATCGTGCCCACATCCCTGTCTTTGGCACGGTGGGCAAGATATGGGCATGTCCCAACATAGGGGTGGTTCGAGCCGAGGAATACGGTTTGACTTTGTTCGGCACCTATCTCTCGCGCGAAGTCGAACTTCTGGATTTTGCTGTTGTCGTACAGTAATAAAACATCGTCCTTTGCAATTAACGAATGTGCTCAGTTTAACTCAAATCATGGACCGCTGTAAAGGCTAGTCGCCTCGGGGGTCCGCAGCCGAGGAGGTAGAAAGATGCCGGGAGAATTCTACAAGCCCAGTTTGCACAGATCGAGTCAGTCGCTTGATGACTCGGTGCCGATTGTAGCCAACGTCAGGACGGCTTTCAAGGCCATGTATGAGACGGCGGATTTCCTGTCGGCGCGGGACGGTGGAAAGATACCAGGCAACCGTTACACCTCTGCTGCATACTCGTCGATTATCCACAACCATCTTCAGGGTTTGGCGCGTTTGCCGAACCGCAACTACATGGTAATATCGGGGGGTGATCAGCACCGTAAACTCGGATCGCTGTTCGTGGTCAGGATGGCCTCGCGGCCGACCGACTCAGCTTGGCGTTCCAACGTCATAATCGAAGGTAAGCCGCCGCAGGATGACAAAATCGTAACCGTTCTCTGCCCCAACGATAAGAAACTTGGTCTCAACGACGAACTCTGGCACATAGGGGGATTGAGCACCTGTGGTGATGTACTGGCGGCGCCGGCCGAGTCGTTCGATGGCAAATCGGCTGTCATCTTCTACAATTTACAAAACCCTGAACAGCCAAAACTATTCGGCCCAAAAGTCAGAATCAACAGACCCACCTCCAGAGCGGGCGCCGTGGCCTTGACCACTCTTCCCGGCGGCTACAAGCTGGCTGCCGTGCTGGGCTTGCACAACGATGATAACAGGAGATACATAGATTTATATCTGTCCAAAGTAGCCGGCTGGTCGGAAGGATTCAAGCTCGTTGATTCGTTTTGCACACACGATAAGTTTGACGACTGGCAGAACATGAACTTCATACAAGAAAGCGGTGGCAAGCTCTATCTTGCCGCGACCCGGAACACCAGAATTCTGCCGGGAACGTTCGGAAAAGACATGGCCCACCTGTACGAAGTAAAACTGCGTCCAGGGAATCTCAACCGTATCAGGCCGGACAACTGTTCTTTTGATACGGTGAACGAGGTTCATACCCGGCAGTTTATAAATAAGCTCATCCGTAAGACAAAAAAACGTTACAGTCATTACCAATCCAACATGGCCGCCGGAGCCGGGGTCTATCTTCATCCCAGCGGATCGCTTTTCATTTATTCATGCTTCCATTGGCGCTATCGCAATCGAATCGCCTTCGCCGAGTATCGCCCCGATCCAAAAACCTTCACCCCTGATGTTATCGACTCGCTCGATGATGCCTGGGTCGACATGTTCTACCACGATACATACAAAGGACGGCGACTGGGTCTGGTCGGGCGGTCGGATGCTAAGATTGCAGATTTCAGCAAACTGGCCGTTCAGGGTTTGTCGTTTGGGAAAAACCTGTCCTCGGTGCGCTATCAGATTCCAAAGGGTTGGAAGCTCAGGCTGTATCGCCACAAAAACTTCCGAACCAAAAATGATCACTATGATCTGATCGGTAACGGTCGCCTTAAGACGGAGCGTGACTTGAACAAGGTTAAGTTCGGCGATAAGACCTACTCGTGCGAGTATCTTGAGGCGTAGATTGGGTTCTCAGTACAAGGGTAGGTCAGGACCCTAGCGGTCATGGCACTTGGGTTCGGCAAACGCCCTCCCATAAACGGGTCCGGTGGTCTGCCCTTGACACCATGGCGCGCGAGGGTGTGTTCCACGCACGAGTTCACTTGGCGCCTCCGGCGACTACAGCTTCTCGACCCGGAAGTTGACTGTACCGCTGAAGTTGACCAGCGACACTCTTACAGCCCAGTTACCTGCAACGCCGACGCTGCTTTGTTCGTTGGCGCTGGCCACCAAACCGTTTGAGTATACCTGCATGTCATCGGCATCAAGAAGTACCACTGATGCCATCCCCTCGGCGGTAACGGTTGAATGATCGATAGTGGCCTGCGCTCCGGTATTCGACCACTCGTAGGTCAAGGTAGCACTGACGTTGTCGGCGTCGGTGATCTGAAACTGAAAGGCGTCGGCCTCATTCACCACTTCGGGTTCAAAGGCAGAAATCGGGTTTGGGTTGCTGCCGGAGCAACCTGCCAATATCGGCAGGATCAAAAGCAGGGGCAGCCATCTGATTGCTGTTGTACGAAAGTTCATAAGAGCACCTCACAGCAGTGAATCTTGTCGGCGATCAAACCAAACGTATATAGAGTGACTCCACGTTGCGTATGTGGATGATATCGGTTTCTGGGAACTGCTTCTTTAGCTTTATGTCGGGATACTGCAAAGAGCAGACAATTACACGCCGCTCGGAAGCACACCGATGTTCTTCGACGTCTCCACAGGGTCCTTCACACCGCGGGCCGGTCAAACACAAACGGAGCCTGATTTACCCACAAAGTTGGCTTGCTGTACGTATACCATTTGGATATCCTATGAGGAGATCATAGATTTAATGGGTCAGCGAGCTCTAATATCGCGATGTGGCCGGAGAGGATTACTGCGAGGACTATCGCGGTTGGGCGACTAACAGGGTCTAAACAGGATTGAAAGCTGTGTTCATTCAAAGGAGGATCGCATGGTGAAGCACATGTTCGTAGTAACAGCGGTGGGATTGGTTCTATGCGGAGGGTCGGCCCACGCCTTGTACCCCATCTTCGACGCTCCGGTTCAGTACTTTGGGGGCGCAGGCATGACCGAAGTTGTCGCCGTTGACCTTGACGGAGACGGTGACAGAGACCTGGCAACAGCCGATTTCACATCGAATTATTTCACAGTCTTGTTGAACGACGGAGACGGCGCCTTCGCCTACAGGCAACACTACTATCTGGGTTTCTTGATATCAGGCTCCACGGATATTTGTGCGGCTGATCTCGATGATGATGGAGACATTGATCTGGCCATTTCGAGAATGTATGACCCGTCCACTGTGGCGGTCTTGATCAACCACGGTGATGCCACTTTTGAGACTCCGGTCCACTACGACGTGGATAACGGGGCGCGTGGGATCTTTGCGGCTGATCTCGACGGTGACCTCGACAAAGACATTGTGACGACCAGTTTCACTTTCAACACGGTGTCGGTCTTGAAGAACAACGGTGATGGGACTTTTCAGACGGCAGTAGATTTCTCGGCCGGACCCGGCGAGGTTGACGGCGCCGAGGATGTGGTTGCCGGTGACCTTGACGGCGACCTGGACCTGGACCTGGCCGTGGCCAACAGCACAACAGGCGACGTCTATGTCTTGCTCAACAACGGTGATGCGAGCTTCTCAGCGCCACTTGCCTATGCAGCCTTAGGTGATCCACGTGATATGAGGATAGCCGACCTGGATGCCGACGGTGATCGCGATTTGGCCATGTCGATCGCGGCTTCGGACGAAGTGTCCCTCTTGCTGAACAACGGCGACGGCACTTTCGCGGCGGCAGTCCTGTATCCGGTGGGGGATAGTCCTCAGGCTCTGTTTGTCGGCGATCTGAATCGCGATGGCTACAACGATCTGATGACGGCCAATTTCCATGCTACCGATGTGTCCATCCTGTGGAACAACGAAGATGGCACGTTTTCGACAGCCGATACTTACGAAACCGGCACCATGAGCCCCAATGCGATCACCGCCGGCGACCTGGACGGTGACGGCAACCTTGACTTGGTTGTGGGTCACTATCTGGTCTTGACAGATGGCCGGTTAACGGTACATCTGAACCTGCTGCCGCCATCGCAGCCGTGTGGTTGTTGTACGGTTGCGCCGGGCGATCTGGACGGCGACGGTACGGCCAGCATTTCGGATTTGATCTACTTGGTGGATTACATGTTCTTCAGCGGCCCACCACCCATCTGCCAGTAAGGGTTTTGGATCTTGGTAGGTCGGAACCCCTTGCGGTTCCGACACCGGTAATCCTGGGTCTTGCTTTGCGCCTACCGAATAACACACCCCTGAATCCCCTCTCAAGAGGGGACCCACAAATGGGCTCTTGCCCTTCGCGCCCGGCAACCTCACCCGTGCGAAGTCGAAGGGGGACCACAAGAAGCTTTATTGCGCTTCGCGTCCTCCTTTCTGTCATTCCGGGCCTTGAACCGGAATCCAGTTCCTGGATCGCAGACTGGATTCTGGCCTTCGCCAGAATGACAGAAGTGAACGAGGCCGGTTGCCGTGCAAATGGGTTTGTTTTGCGGAAAAAAGTGTCTTCCGTTGACGGCAGAGGTCCCATTCGATCTAACTTTCAGCCCAAACCAGGTTTGAGACGGACACGCGGACAGCGAGCAAATGGCTTCGGTTTGTACAATCGTGTATTCTGATAATAGAATCGATGGTGATTACGAAGCGGGTACATATAGGGCCTGATTCCAAAGCTGACCTATGCGGGTGAATGCTTGACCGAGATGTAGATAGCGATTGGTGAGATTCGTAGTTCATTGGGAGCAGTCCTTTTGCCAAGCAGCGCACCGCTGCATTATGCTTGGAGTTGGTGGCGATTTTGGTGATAAATCAGCCATAAATGGCCCTCTTGCGCTTTGGATCCCGGTGTGAACGGCGGACTCCCAAGCTGTCGCGCGGGGTCGCACGACAGCACAAGTAGAGATGGATGCCGGATCAAGTCCGGCATGACCGGCAAGCCGGTTCTTCGCGCTTCGCGCTCCCCTCAAGTCACGCCTCAGATACTCCTACAACTTCATCCGCTTGAAATAATCCCGCGTTGCACGTAGCACAGCCGGTGAAAGGAGTAGCGTGCCGATCAAAGTCGGAATAGCCATCATGGCGAAGAAAGTATCGAGAAAGTTCAACAGCATGTCCTGAGTCCAGACGGCAGCCAAAATCAAACTCAAGATGTAGACATAAATATAGTAACTGCCGAACTTCCAGCCAAAAAGATACCTCGAACATTTCAAACTGTAGTACGAGTACGAGATCATCGTCGATATAGAGAACAGAACGATTATTAAAGTCAGCACATACCGTCCCACATTCGGCATCGCTTTGGCGAAAGCGTTGACCGTCATCACCACGCCGTCGTCGGCCGCCGAAACACCCGTGGATAGAATAACCAATGCTGTCATCGTACACACTATGTTGGTATCGAGAAACGGCCCGAGCATAGCGATCAATCCCTCACGCACCGGCTCCTTGGTCTTGGCTGCGCCGTGGGCCATCGGCGCCGTGCCGAGTCCGGCTTCGTTGGAGAAAGCCGCCCGTCGGATCCCCTGATGGATCACCTCGCGAAAAGCTACGCCGGTTCCGCCTCCGATCAGAGCTTCACCACCGAACGCCTGGTCGACGATTGAGTACAGAATACCGGGCACCGCGGCGATGTTGCTCAGGATCACGTACATTGCCGCTATGATGTACAGCACGAACATACCGGGTACAATCTTCGACGTCACCTGTCCGACTCGCACAATGCCGCCGAGGATTACAACGCCGACGATCAGACACGATACAATGCCGGTCCCGAGCCGGCTGATTCCCCAGTCGGCGTACAACAGTCCGGAAAGTTGGTTGGTTTGGAACATGGCCAGACAACCGATCATGCCGAACACCGCGAACATGACAGCCAGCGGTTTGAAATACTTGCCCAGGCCGACTTCGATGAAGTACATCGGGCCACCCTGTTCAATGCCACGTTCATCCTTCTTGCGGTAGAGACAAGCCAGCGTGCATGTGAAGAACTTGGTCGACATACCGACCAGCCCAGCCACCCACATCCAAAAGATAGCACCGGGACCGCCCATCGACACGGCAATGGCCACGCCGGCAATATTGCCCATGCCGATAGTGGCGGATAGCGCAGACGACAGCGCTTGAAAGTGCGATATCTCACCCGGATCATCGGGGTTGTCGAACTTGCCGGTCAGTATCTGAACGGCATGTTTGAGGGCGCGAAAGGGAAGAAACCGTCCGGCGATTGTGAAGTAGATACCAGCGCCGACCAAACCGACTATCAGCGGCATCCCCCAGGCATAGTCGACGGCGGTGGCGAAGAAACTGTCAAAGGCGGAGGCTAAGTTGTCCAACAATAGTATGTCCTGCTCTGCGTGGTTGTCTTTCGGTTGGGCTACAATAAACTGAATTCGCTAACTGTGCGCAACCGATCATTGTTCACTCCACCAGACCCTCAAATTCCGGATCGTTGTTCAGACCCGCCAGGTCGTTGTCTTTGGCCGCCTGGGCTTTCAGTTTGGGATTCAAACCTAATGCCTGCTTCAACGCATCCATCGCCGTAGCCTTGTTGCCTGCCGCCAGTCGGATCACGGCCAGATCGTACAGTACCTCCGGATACTCCGGGGCCAATTCGGCCGTGCGTTCCATGTGGGGGAGAGCTAAGGCGAACTTCTTCTGTGTGAATAAGGTCCACGCTTCGTTCCAGGCATAGTTCATTTGCGCGATGTTCAAGATGCGGCCGAGTTCCTTGAACGGTTCGGCGTGGTCATCCACACGAATGTCAATCGCACGATCGGTGTACCCCCCGTAGCCGGTCGCCTCTTTCACCACAAGCATCGCCGCCGACTGTTTGCCGCGCGAATCTCCACCCTCGGCATCACCGGCCAACATAGCCGCGTACATGCGGTCGGCCAGACTGCCTTCGGTTTTGAGATACGCTCTCTCCATCGCCTCGACCACCGCTTCGCCGGTCAAGATATTGCCCTGCACGGCATAGTTGGGACCGGATCGTCCGCCCGCCCAGTGCAGGCAACTGTCGCCGGTGTAGGTGGACGAGCTGCCGTCGGCTGAGACAATGCCGAACTGCCGACGATTGGGGTTGTCATCGTTGCGTACCAGCACGTCGCGCACTTCAGCCGGGTTCAGGCCTTGCTCAAGCAGATTAAGCCCCCGCCATCCGAAAGTAGTGTTGGCGAAAGACTGTGTCGCCACCGCGCCGATGTCTGCTTTAGCCCAGGGTACGACGTTGCCGACCGCGAAGAATCTCGAAGCCACGGCCACACCCAACTCGCCAGTCGCCGAATCGCGGGCGACGATTGAGAACGTAGCGACGGGTGTTCTTGCGTCTGATGTAGAGTTGTCTGAGGCGAAGACTACTCCGCAGAGAATCATAACCGTCAATGACGGACAAAGGATTCTCTTTGTGGCCAGTAGTGCGATGCCCTTGAGACTGGTTCGGCTTGGCATTGTTATCTCCTCAATCTGATTTCGATGATTCCGGCTTACTATCCGCGCGGTGCGGAGTTTTGCGTCGCGGCTTCGGCAGGTACTTCTCGTCTTTCCAGGCTTCATACAGGGGCGCCCACATGGCGCCGAAGGTGGCGGCGAACACATATTCTTCCAACGGTGCGTGTCCGATCCAGCAGCCGGATAGATTCTCCATTGACCAGTGGTCGTAGAAATTAGGGTAGAAGAGTCCCACCACCTCAAGCACCACAGCATAGATTACAGTGAAAGTAATGGCGCCGCCGAGCACCTGCCATTTGATCTTGGGCCGACGCCACCAGATGAAGGCGCCAACCGCGACACAAGTGAATCCGGCATCATAAATGATGTTAAGGCCGAATTGCGACGTGGTTCCGAACATCGCTAAGAAAACTAACAACAGGAGCATGTTCTCGTTTCGGACTTGAGCTTTGGTTGGGCAGATGCGACTGTAACTAACTGTAGCGGTGTTGAATCGCTTCTGCTCTTTGAGTTGCAATCTTAAGGCCAGATATATCCATTTGACGGCCTTCCATAACCAGTAATCGATGGCTCTTAAGGCCTTGTTGATCTTTGGCAACTCTGGGGCAATCCCCGCTATCCCTCCGACTGCAAAACAGAACACGAAGCTTTCGAAATCCCATCGGCAATACTTGAGGATCGACGGCGGGTCCCAATACTCCGGGACGAATAGTGGCTCGGTGATACCGAGAGCACAGCAGGCCCAACTGGCCCACCAGAATTCATGGTGGTTTTTCTTCGCCTTTCTTGCCTTCTTTGAATCCTCCGGTTCTTCCGGGCCTTCGGGTTCTATCAAGCTTTCAGGATACCTGGAAACTTTCCGTTTCAGCAAGATCAATACAGCTATCCAAAAGAACATCAGGATGCAGCACCCAAATAGATACGCATTCATCTCGGGTTTCCACTGAATACCTGCAAGCATAGATCAGGTCCTCCTCTTATTAGCTTTTACAAGACAAAGCTCACTCTGTAATCACACCGAATAGTGAACGGCATAATTCTGACCAGCCGGCAACAGCAATCTTTACTCAATGGTGATCGGCTCCATACAATGAACATTCGGGGAACGATCCCACCCAAAAAATGCCCATTCTCGTTCACAGGATGTGTGTTCGGTGCCCGGGTGGGCAAGAAAAAAACTATTGGCAACCTACCTGAAAAAGCTCGAACTTAAAACCTTGTCAGGCTCAGTTCCCGGCTTGTCTTGTGTGATACCGGCGCAGGAGTTCCATCGGCCGGACCAAGGAAGTAGCAATGAATTGGACAATCCCCGAACCCGCTGTCTCACGTAAGGCGCTCATACTGTCGGCCGGTTTATTCTGGGTGATTGGCGGTGTTGTGCTGGTCATTCGCGCCGGGCTGATATTCAGGGGCGGTGTAGATTTGGTGTGGCCGGCCGCAATCGGGGTGGTGCTTGGCTCGCTTAAGCATCGGATTGTGTTTTCCAAAGTGGTCGCCGTCAATCTCCAACGCATTCGTGAATTATCCCCCCACAAAGACAAGCTGTGCCTGTTCGCATTCCAGTCGGTTGAGTCATACCTGTTTGTGATTCTGATGGTTGGCTTGGCCCATGGCCTTCGGTATGTCGGGTTGCCGCCCGCAGTCCTGGCGACAATCTACCTGGCCATCGGCGCCGGCCTGCTTTTGTCATCGGTGGGCTACTTCAAATCGACTGATTGCTGAGCAAGTGGCACTCAGGTCAGGCTACATTGTTGCGGCAGGTTCCGTTAATCGCATGTGGGACAGCCGTTTGCGCATGAAGGGTTGTTCCGGGCCTGGATAGCTCCACCTAAGTAACAGTCCTACATTACGTTATGGTCATCTTTGGGCGAGTCGGGAAAAGTCTTCCGCTCAAAAAAGTCACGTAAGTGTCACGGGGACAATATTAGTTACTTTTTTCACAAAATATCTCAATCTATGACAAACCGGTGACAAACTACACTATAGTAGTTGTATTTTCCCACCGAAGTTAAGACAAAAGGAATGGACTTAGATAAGATATGAAGACAGAATTCGGCATCCTCGGAACTTCAATCTGGCAACAGAACATGTCGCTCCTGGAGCGGTTGACCATAAACCGTGACGAGCGTGAGAGAATTCTACCTGAGTTGAAAACTCATCTGGGTGTGGATGAGTTGATATTCCTTTCGACCTGTAACCGCGTCGAGTTTATTTATGCTACCTCCTCAGAGGCCGGTTCCAGCCGGATTCTCCACAAGTTGATCGACTACTTCTGCTGCAACGGCAACAAGCTGAATTTCTTCCCCAACGATTTCTACCACTACTCAGGTCGCGAAGCCATCACGCATCTGTTCCGCACCGTGTCTTCGCTTGAGTCTTTGGTTGTTGGTGAGACCCAGATAACCGGTCAGTTCAAACAGGCGTTCCAGGATGCCACCGAGTCCGGAATCGCCGGTTCGTCGTTGGATGCTCTGGCTCGCCAGGCTCTGGTCGTGGCCAAGCAGGTCAAGCGCGACACATCGATTGGCGTCGGTGCCGTGTCGATGGCCTCGTTGGCCTCAACGCAGTTGGAGCCTATCCTGAACAAGAAGTCCGTTCCGGTGATCGCGCTGGTCGGTTCCGGCGAGATGACCTCCAAAGTAGCCCGGTACATCCAGGAGATGGGCGAGGCCGAATTGTTGTTTGTAAACCGTACTCTGGCCAAAGCTGAGCAGTTGGCCGAGCAGTTCGGTGGCCGCGCGGTGTCACTTGCAGACTTCCAGCGGCAGCCTGAGCCGGTCGCTGCTATCGTTTCAGCAACCGCCGCTATCGAGCCGGTCTTTGACGGTGACTTCCTGAACCGCCTAAAGACGAACGATCAGCCGATAATTTGTGTCGACCTGGCTATCCCACGTGACTTTGCCGACGTTTTCGGTCACTCCGACAACGTGACGCTGGTCGACATCCACGCCCTTAAGTCGCACGTTCAGGGTAATCTTCGTCAGAAGTTTGTCGAAGCGGGCAAAGCTGATGAAATCGTGCGCGCCGCGGTCAACAAGTTCATGTCCGACCGTATCGAAGTGTCACTCAAGCCGATTTTTCATGATAGTTATCAGGCGTCCATTGAACTGGCTCGTGAAGCCATCGATGATTTGTTCGCCAACCGCAAGAGCAGTCTGCCGGCCGAGGAAAAGGAGCGCGTCATGCGCCTGGTCACTCGTCTGGTGGGACACTCAGCATTTCAGCCGGCGCGTTTGCTGGCCGATCGCCTCGCTCAGTCCCGCACTGAGTTGAATCTGAGCGACGCGCCTGTCATGCGTAAGGCCGCAGTGTGACCCCCACAAAACTGATCATAGGTTCCCGCGGTTCCGATCTGGCTTTGTATCAAGCCAACTTTATCCGTGACACATTGGTGCGTGATCGTAGCTGTGAGGTCGAAATCAAGATTATCAAGACCACCGGCGACAAGATCGACTACGTGTCGTTCGACAAAATGGAGGGGAAAGGATTCTTCACCAAAGAACTCGAAGAAGCGCTGACGGCCAAAGAGATCGATCTGGCTGTGCACTCATTGAAGGATTTGATGACCTCACAACCGGAGGGATTGAAACTCGGCGCCGTTGGCTATCGTGCCGACCGCCGGGAGATGCTTCTGATAAACAAAGCATCAGTGTCGGGTGAAAACGTCATCCCGGTCAAAGAGGGCGGCCTGATCGGTACCAGTTCCAACCGACGCAAGTGCCAGATTGCGCACCTCAACCCTAACGTGATTATGAAGGACCTGCGCGGCAATGTCCCGACTCGAATTAGGAAATTGCGTGAGGCGATGTACGACGCTATCATAATCGCCGCTGCCGGGGTTACCCGGTTGGAGTTGGACGTTTCCGACCTCGAAGTTGTCCTGCTGGATGCCGACCGATTTTTGCCGGCGCCGGCACAGGGGATCTTGGGGATTCAGATTCGTTCCGGTGATGACAGGGTCGAACAGGTAGTCTCGAAATTGGGCTCAGATCGGGATGCTGTTGCTGCCTCACTGGAACGCGGTCTGCTCGCACGATTCGATTCCGGCTGCTCTTTGCCGCTGGGTGTAGACTCCGATATGTCAGGTTCAGAGATGCGCCTGACGGCTGTTTTGGGTGTGGGCGAGGCCGATAGTTGGTCCGGTCTCAAACGGGTCGAGATTGTCGGTACCGACGTTGATCGAATCGTCGACGATGCATTCGATGCACTGAACAGTGGGGAGTAGCCATGCGGTTGGGCGTTACGCGTGCTGTCGAGCAGTTGTCAGTACTTTCATCACGCGCATCTATTCAGGGGATTGAGATAGTCGCGTTGCCGATGACCCATCACCAGCCATTGCCGTTTGAATGGCCTGCCGGTGTCTCTCCCAACCAAGTCGACTGGCTATTCTTCACGAGCGCCAACGGCGTGCGAGGTTTCTTTGAACAGCTTGATGGTTCACCCTTCGACTCCGCTCAGGGTGAGGTTGGGGGAGCTCAGGGTGAGGTGGCTGGTGCCCGACCCAAGATCGCCGCGGTTGGTGACAAAACAACTCAGGCGCTGAAAGGGGCCGGGTGGACTGTCAGCTTTCAACCGACCGTGGCGAACGGTGAAGCGCTGTTTCGCGAGTTCGTTGGCTCGCATGTGGATGCCAAAGGAATGGTTTTTTATGCACGCGCCAAACGGGTGAATTTCGATCCTGATGAGTTGTTCGCAAAAACCGGGTTCGACTACTACCCGATTATCTGCTACGAGACTAAAACCGCCGAGGTAAACCAACAGGTCGTTGCCATGCTTGAGGACAAAGATTATATTCTGTTCACTGCGCCATCGGCGGTGCGCGCATATGACGAGAAGTTTGGTCCGCCGAAAGCGATGCTTATTGCGATTGGACCGACTACAGCATCGGCTATGACCAACTGTGGATGGACAAAGTTCATGACTATGAAACAGCCCGATGTCGATCGGGTGCTGGAGTATCTGTGATGGAACCGACAAATCGTCCCCGCCGACTGAGGCGTACCAAACTCATTCGGGAGTTGGTCGGTCAGACAACGGTTGCCACCGAGCGTCTGATCCAGCCGTACTTTGTTACCGACGGCGTGGGTGTAAAAGTTGAGATCGGCGGTATGCCGGGGATATATCGTGAATCGGTTGACTCCCTGATGGAGTCTATCGAGAGTGACTACAAGCTCGGCCTCGACAAAGTGATGCTTTTCGGTGTGACCGACCGTAAAGATGCCAAAGCGTCGAGCGCTGCCGATGACAAGAACCCGGTGGTGGCGGCCGTCAAAAAACTCAAAGACAAGTTCGGTGACGACCTGTTCGTCTCCGCCGACGTTTGCCTCTGCGCCTATACCGACACAGGGCATTGCGGTGTTACCATCGACGGTGAAATCGACAACGACTCCTCCCTGCCGATTCTGGCCAAGATGGCCCTGGTGCTGGCCCAGGCCGGGTGCGATTGTGTGGCGCCTTCGGACATGATGGATGGACGTGTCGGCGCTATTCGCGAAACGCTCGAAGCCCACGATCTGGCCAACACGATCATAATGGCCTACACGGCCAAGTATGCATCGTCCTATTACGGACCTTTCCGCGAGGCGGCCGGTTCGGCTCCGGGCAAGGGCGACCGTAAGGGATACCAGATGGACTTCCGCAATCGGACCGAAGCGTTGCGTGAATTGATGCTCGATGAAGAAGAAGGAGCCGACATCGTAATGGTCAAACCGGCGCTGGCCTACCTGGACATAATCGCAGACTTTCAGCGCAATACCGAGCTGCCGGTGGCGGCCTACAACGTGTCCGGCGAATATGCCACGGTAAAACTGATGGTTCAAGCCGGACAAGCGGATGAAAAATCGCTCGTATTTGAAAACCTCACCGCCATCACGCGGGCCGGGGCGTCAATCATTCTAACATATCACCTGAGGGACATACTAAAAAATGAATGGCGGCAACCCTAACACCGACAAGTCTCAGCGTTTACTCAAGCTGGCCGAAGAAGTAACCCCCGGTGGCGTACACTCACCGGTTCGCGCCTTTGGCGCGGTCGGCGGATGTCCACGCTTCATCGAGCGCGGCGAAGGACCCTACCTGTTCGACGTCGACGGCAACAAGTACCTCGACTTCTGTTGTTCCTGGGGTCCCTTGATCCTCGGACATGCCGACTCCGATGTCGTCGCAGCCGTCAAGGAACAGGTGGATCGCGGCATGACCTTCGGCGCCTCCACCGAGCTTGAGTACAAGCTGGCTCAGTTTATCGTAAGTCGTATCGAGGTTGTAGACAAGATTCGCTTTGTGTCTTCCGGGACCGAAGCTGTCATGTCGGCGATCAGACTGGCCCGTGGTTTCACCAAGCGCGACCTGATTCTTAAATTCGAAGGTTGCTACCACGGCCATTCCGACCATCTGCTGGTCAAAGCCGGCTCGGGGTTGGTGACATTCGGCCAGACAGCGTCGGCGGGCGTACCCGATGACATCACCAAAAACACCGTGGTATTACCCTTGGACGACGAAGAGGCGTTGCAGAAGTTCTTCGCCGAATATGGCGACAAACTGGCCGCCGTTATCATCGAAGGTGTCCCGGCCAACAACGGACTGCTGATTCAACGTCACGACTACATGCGCCTGTTGCGCACCCTCACCGAACAACACGGCGTTGTGTTGATTCTGGACGAAGTGATAACCGGATTTCGCATCGGCTTCGGTGGCGCCACCGAGTATTATGGTATCCGTCCCGACCTGGTAACCTATGGCAAGATCATCGGCGGCGGCATGCCGGTCGGCGCTTTTGGGGGAAGGGCGGATATAATGGACCATGTCGCGCCACTGGGCGCCGTCTATCAGGCGGGTACGTTATCCGGTAATCCGGTGGCCATGACAGCCGGTCTGGCTACGCTTGAAAAACTCGCCGCCGACAATATTTACGCTGAGATGGAGAACCGCAACCGACGGTTCGTCTCAGAGATTACGACGCGCCTGGCTTCGAGCAGTGTGAACATCGCCGGAGTGGCGTCGATTTTCTGGATACTCTTCCAGCGTGATATTCCGCGTTCGGCAGCTGCAATCGACTCCGACGGCATCGCGCACTACAACCGGATGCACACGCGCATGCTAAACGCCGGCATCTACCTGCCGCCTTCAGGATACGAGGTCTGTTTCCTATCGACGGTGCACACCGATGAAGTTCTGAACGAAGCGGCCGAGACAATCGCCCGTATAATCGGCGAGGAGGCACACCAATGGGCATAAGCGACAGCTTGTTCATAAAAGCGTGCTACGGCCGGAACGATGGTGTTATTCCGCTGTGGATCATGCGTCAGGCCGGGAGGTTTCTGCCTGAGTATCGGGCCGTGCGGGAGAAAGCGACCTTTGTCGAAATGTGCCGATCACCTGAGTTGATTGCCGAAGTGGTTCGGCAACCAATCGCACGGTTTGGTTTCGATGCTGCAATTCTGTTTTCGGATATTCTCACAATGTTGACGCCCATGGGGCTGCCGTTTGAGTTTCCCGAAGGCGGTCCGCGCGTGTCGAATCCCATTCGCACGCCGGAAGACGTTGATCGGCTGGTCGATGTAAACGCGGAGAAGGACCTCGATTTTGTCCTTGAAGGTATCCGTGAAATAAAGAAGATCCTACCCGACACGCCGTTGATCGGATTTGCCGGGTCGCCGTTCACGCTGGCTTGTTATATGATCGAAGGTATGGGTTCCAAAAGTTTTGATAAGCCGCGACGGTTCCTGCACGAGTTCCCGGAAGCTGGTGATCGATTGATTAGCTTCCTGGCCGACAACGTAGGTCGCTACCTCAAGGCGCAAATTGCGGCCGGTGCGGAAACAGTGCAACTGTTCGACAGTTGGGGGGGGATGCTCTCGCGCGAGGCGTATCGACGCTGGTCAGCCTCTCCGGCCCAGCGCATATTTGAGACCGCCAAGACCGAAGGTGTACCGCGTATATTCTTCGTGAACAACGTTACGCCATATTTGGACTTGGTGAGTGACATCGATTGCGAGGTGGTCGGGGTGGACTTTCGCGCCGATCTGGCCCATTGTGCTGCTTCGTTACCGGGTAAATCAGTTCAGGGTAATCTGGACCCATCGGTGTTGTTCGGCACTCGCGAGCAGGTAGTGACACAGACAAAGCGCATTCTGAATAGCCTTGACGACCACAGCCGGTTGATTTTTAATCTCGGCCATGGCATTCAGCCACAGACGCCGCTTCAATCGGTCGAAGCCGTTGTGGAGACCGTCCACAGTTACAGAGGTTGATGATGAATAGCGATTCTACCGCCACCACCATACCCATAGACCTCCTGCGCAAATACGACCGACCGGGCCCGCGTTATACCAGCTATCCGACGGCGCCGATCTGGAGTGAGGATGTCGGTGGCGATCGTTATGCCGAGGCGCTCAAAAAGGCGTCGGCAGTTGCGGACGTACCATTGTCGCTCTATTGTCACATCCCCTTTTGCCGGAAACGATGTTTCTATTGCGGTTGCAACACCTGTATCGTCAAAGGGGACACTTCAGTCGATGCCTACACCGAGGAATTGTGCAAGGAGATCGTGTGGACGGCTGAGCGGCTGCAACCGCGCCGGAAGGTTCGGCAGCTGCATTTTGGCGGCGGTACGCCGACCTATGTCGGTGTAGAGCGTCTGGGACAGATTCTCGATTGCATGGAACAGTCGTTTGAATTCGATGAAACGTGTGAACGGTCGATGGAGATTGATCCGCGACTGACCACGCCTGAGCAACTTGAGTTTTTGGCCCAACGTGGTTTCAATCGCATCTCGCTTGGTGTGCAGGATTTCGATCCCGATGTCCAGGTGTCGATAGGCAGGATACAGCCGCATGAGCAAGTGACGACCGTTCTCGGGCATTGTCGTCGGTTGGGATTCAAAGGGATCAACTTTGACCTCATCTACGGCCTGCCGTTGCAGACGGTGGGTAGTTTCTCAAGGACGCTTGAACGGGTGATTGAACTGCGCCCGGACCGGCTGGCCGTATACTCGTTTGCCTTCCTGCCGACGGTAAAAGCGCACCAGTCGAAAATCGATCAGGGTGATCTGCCCACCACCGAAGTGAAGTACCAGTTGTTCGCCAAGGCTATCGAGATGTTCACCGGTGCCGGTTATAAACAGATCGGCATGGATCATTTCGCATTGCCCGATGATGAACTGTCGCTGGCCCAGGCCGACGGAAGGTTGTATCGAAATTTCATGGGTTATTCGATTCAGGCGGCGCCGGAAATGATCGGCATCGGCATGTCGTCGATCGGATACGTGGACGATGGGTTCTTTCAGAATGTGTCCAAGCTAAAAGAGTATGGCCGACGCATCGATGACTCGAACTGTGCCGTGTATCGGGGGATGAAACTCTCCGACGACGATTTGATTCGCCAGTATCTTATCACGTCCCTCATGTGCAATTTCCGACTCGACATTGCTCCGTTTGAAGAGCGCTTTGGAATCAGGTACAACGACTATTTTTCCGAAGAGCGAACGCGCCTGAGCGGTTTTGTCGAGGATGCTCTGCTTGAGGTATCCTCCGACCGGTTGGTTGTGACTCAGGTTGGTCGCGCTTTTGTGCGCAATATTGCCATGACCTTCGATGCCTACCTGAAAGGGGATGCGCCGGGCAAGAAGGCGACCTATTCGAGAACCATTTAGATGGTCCAACAATCGGACAAACCCTGCGTTATTCTGCTGAGCATGGGAGGGCCTGAGACAACCGCTGATGTCCGTGAGTTTCTCTATAATATCTTTTGCGATCGTAGTCTGATTCGATTACCCGGCGGGAGATTCTTCCAACGTTCGTTTGCCAGGTTGATTTCATCACTGCGTTGCTCAAAAGTCCAACGCCACTACGACAGCATAGGTGGCGGGTCGCCGCTATTAATGTGGACGACCAAACAGGCCGCACAGATTGAACGACTGCTGAACCGTAAAGTGCCCGGTGTTCGTTGTCTTGTCGGCATGCGCTATTTTCATCCGCTGATAGAGGACACCCTGGCTGCAGCTCTCGAAGCTGGGTCCCGCAGGTTCATATTCCTGCCGATGTATCCACAGTTCAGCCGTGCCACAACCGGCTCATCGTTTCAAGTTGTTCGCCGGATTACCGAAGGCCGGGAGGTCGAATGTATATTCATCGATGACTTCCACGACGACCCCGGATACACACGGCTATTGAAAGAGCATATAGATGTGCATATATCCGCCGATGAAACGCTGCTCTTTTCGGCGCACAGTTTGCCGCAGAGATTCGTGGATGAAGGCGATCCCTATGTTCAGCAGGTACGGATCAGCGCCGGTTTGGCGGCAGGCGACCGCGAGTACGCTCTTTCATACCAGAGCCGGACCGGGCCGGTCAAATGGGTGGGGCCGGATACGATTGTCGAGGCAAGACGACTGTTGAGTGATCCCCGGAAGAAGCTGTTTGTTGTGCCGTTGAGCTTTGTCTGCGACCATATCGAGACATTGTATGAGATCGACATCGACCTAAGACAGCAACTCGGTGCTGATGGATCGCGGATTCGCAGGATGCCGATGCTCAATGGTAACCCCGGGTTTTCTGAAGTGCTGGCCGACATTGTTACGCGAAAGGGAGGACTGCATGGCCTCGGTTGACGTTGTAATCGTGGGCGGAGGTATCTCCGGACTTGCGGCGCTGCACTTTGTGCGGCAGTTGAAACCGAAGTTGAGTGTCAAACTGTTTGAGGCCGACTCACGACTGGGTGGAACCATTGGCACCGACCACGAAGACGGCTACAGTTTCGATTGGGGTCCCAATGGATTCCTGGATCGCGAACCGCTGACTCTGCGCTTCTGTGAGGAGTTGGGCTTGAACGATCAGTTGGAACGAGCCGGCGCCAATGTCAGCAACCGTTTTATCCTGCGCAAAGGAAAACTGCGCGCCGTTCCCATGTCTCCACCCGCTTTTGTGACATCCGATATCCTGGCCTTGTCCGGTAAGCTGCGAGTGATGATGGAACCTTTCGCGCGTGGACCGCGGGAAGATGATGAATCCATCTACGACTTCGTCCGCCGTCGAATCGGACGGCAAGCGGCCGACTATCTCGTGCAGCCGATGGTGTCGGGTATCTATGGTGGATTGGCCGAACGCTTGTCGCTTGCGTCCTGCTTTCCCATTATGAAGCAGATGGAGGACGAATACGGATCGCTGTTCAAGGCGATGATTGCAAAGTCAAAACAGGCCAAAGCTAAAGGCAAAAAGTCCGGCGGCCCCAGCGGTCCGGGTGGATGGTTGACCTCGTTCCGTGGTGGTTTGTTCAAACTCGTAGAGCGCAGTGAGCAACTCTACGCGGATGTCATCACGACCGGCAACGGTGTCGCTACTATTGCCGGTACTTCAGATGGCTATCAAGTAGTTCTTGAAGATAGCGCAGCACTGACGGCTCGGCAGGTCATTCTGGCCGTGCCGTCGTACCAGGCTGCTGCAATCGTCACCGATCTGAATCAGCCGTTGGCAACGGCACTGCAAAAGATTCCCTACGCACCAATCTCGGTCGTCTGTCAGGGTTTCCGTGAAACGGATGTGCATCGCAAGCTGGACGGTTTCGGTTTTTTGGTCCCGGCGCTGGAGCGCCGTCGGATTCTCGGCTCCATCTGGACATCTTCCATATTCACGGAGAGGGCGCCTGAGGGTCACGTGCAACTTCGCACGATGGTTGGCGGTGACGGTGATCATGAATCGATGCAGCTATCCGACGATGAGTTGGTTGGATGTGTCAACAAGGACCTGGATTCTATTCTGGGTCTATCCGGCGAGGCGGCCAAACTGAAACTATACCGCTGGCAACACGGCATCCCTCAGTTCAAAATCGGGCACGGCAAGATCATGACCGAGATCGAAACACAACTCAAGTCGCAGCCCGGCTTGCATCTCAGCGGCAACGCCTATTACGGCATCGGCCTCAACGACTGCGTTAAACAGTCCTATAGGGTAGTTGCATCGATTTAGCACGTTTACACTACAGTTTGTTCTTATCCTTTGCCTTTCCTCCGTCTATGCATGCAATAGTCATGCGAGTCTCGTTAAACGGCAACTTCTGGGAATTGTGCGCGAGGAGCTTCATCATGACCCAAACTCACGAGGTAAGGACGGGCGATACGTTAGGCAAAATAGCGGCCAGGTATTACGGTAAGGCGTCGCTCTACAAAAAGTTGGCCGCCTACAACAATATCGAGAATGTCAATGTCATACGGGTGGGGATGAAGCTCAAGATTCCCAGCGAGACTGTCCTGGTGAAAGGTAAACCCGTCCCAACACCAGATGCGCCGCCTGACCATCGTGATCATGGTATTGTCTGTCCCACCGGCCTCAATCAGATCATCAAGACTTTCGGCGATGTCCGCAAGCACGTTGGCGCCGACGGCAAACCGCTGGCGTCGTGGGAGGCTGCCCACATGGTGCGGGCGCAGCTTCCTTTTACGATCCCGTTATCGTGGGCGCCCAGCCAGGTAGTCAAACGGCTGTATTGTCACAGGAAGCTGAAGGACCTGTTCAGAACTGTCTTCAATGAGATTGTCGAAGAAAAGCTCAAATCCAAAGTCGTCTCGTATGGCGGCTGCTTTGAGTACCGCCTGAAACGTGGCACTCATGAGCTTTCCACTCATAGTTGGGGGATAGCTATCGACCTGAACGTGAAGACTAACCAGGTGGGCACGAAGGGCGATATGGCCCCGGGCATCGTGGCGGTATTCAAGCGGCATGGTTTCAACTGGGGAGGTGACTGGTCGGGGCGGCGATGCGACCCGATGCATTTTCAGTTCTGCGATGGGTATTGACGGGTAGCAAAGCGGTCCTGCAAAACCGGAGTGAATCGGATTGACCGCAGATGGAAGTTCCACCGGTCCTTGTGGAGAGACCTGATGACAACATTATCGGAAAGAACGAACATCATTAAGCAATTGAAGTACGCCCTGAGTATTGTGGCAATGTTGGCCGTGGCTTCGTGTGGCAAAAACCATAGCAACCCGGTCAATCGCACTTTCGATTCCATCCTTGATCTATATGATGAATACAGAGTTGTTCATTTAGGTGAACGGCACTGGAATATGACCGATTACGATTTCCGAATATCCCTGATTAATTATCCCCGCTTTGCTGAGGTGGTAGACGATATCGTGATTGAAAGCGGAAACTATCTGTATCAGCATGTTCTGGACGAGTTCATTGTGGAACTCAAGGACCCACCCAAGTCCGAGCTGCAGAAGGTCTGGCGCAACACGGTGGTAACAACCGGTGTTTGGGACGCTACCATCTACAAAGAGTTCATTTATGCGGTGAGAGCGGTTAATGAGGGCCTGTCTCCGGACCAGAGGATCAGGCTGATTGCAGCCGAACCTCCAATAGAGTGGAGCAAGGTTCACACTGTCGATGAGTTTCAGGCATACTTCTGTCAACGCAGCACTCATACCCCTGCGATTATAAAAACAGAAGTCATCGACAAGGGTCGGAAAGCCTTCGTTGTTTATGGCGGAGCGCATTTCTACAAGTCGGGCGGGACAATGGCCGGCTGCGCCAAGAACATAAGGGCAAATCTCGAAGAGATGACCGGCATTCAGGTGTTCAACATCGAGCCGGTAAGCGGCGATGAGACTTATCCCTGGAATTTCAATGACGTGATACCTTCCGACAGCGTTCCACTATTTCTTAATCTCACGAAGACGGACGCCTCCGCTTATATGACGGCGCCACTTTCTGCAAACATCTTCGGCGAACAAGAGGTACTGTACGACGGAGTTCTTTATCTGGGACCAGGTCCGGACTTAGAGGCCGACTACGACCCCGAGGCTGCGAACGATTCAGTTTACCAGACGGAATTCGAACGTCGTCGTGCGATAGAGTCTCAAAGATGGTGACTTGGTTACCTGATTGAGCAAATCATGAGAAGCGGTTGTATATGAAGACGCGGTCAGTAACAAATAATCGGGGTGAGAGGATTTGAACCTCCGACGTCTTGCTCCCAAAGCAAGTGCGCTAACCAGACTGCGCCACACCCCGAATCAGGCCAGACATAATAGCCCCAACCCCCACACCTGTCAAGACGATATTGCCGCGCTCGCAACGGGCTGGGTGGCACCCTCAAACTCGGTTTGGGGGTGACTCTTGAGATTATCCGTCCCAAACAAGGTTTGAGACGGCCACCCGCCGATTTTCTTGTAGGGCAGGACCGCTTCTGGTCCTGCCGATTTGGCGGGTTCACGCCGCGGCGCGCAGGCGAAGACGGACCCGCCCTACTCGTTACCTTATTCAGTAAGCTCGTGGTGTCGGTCGACCTCGCCCGACACCAGTCTGCCGACGTGCCAGCCGTCAGGCGAGTCACCCGACGGCACCTGCAATCTAAGGCCCACCACAAACAGTTTTGAAAATTCCCGTCCGATCCGTAAATTCCACTCCAATGAAAAAGCAAAACCTGATCGGACAAACGATCACACAGATGGAAAAGCTCATGACCGACATGGGCGAACGATCCTACCGCGGACGACAATTGTTTACCTGGCTCTATAGTGTCAGGCAGTACGATTTCGACCTAATGACCGACCTGTCGAAAGAGTGTCGCAAGAGGCTTGCTGAAAAATATGAGTTTACGGTTCCGTCAGTTGCTCATGAGGATGTCTCAACCGATGGCACCCGCAAGTTTCTGTTCGATCTCAATGACGGTGAGCAGATCGAAACTGTTCTCATCCCTGATCCGGAAGCGGACCGGTGTACAGTGTGCGTCTCATCGCAAGTTGGCTGCGCGCTCGGTTGTCGTTTTTGCGCAACCGCTACGCTGGGCTTCACGCGCAATCTGAGCGTGGGGGAGATACTGGGTCAGTTGATTCGACTGCGGGATAAGTTCGGCGAGGATGCTTTCACCAACGTCGTTTTTATGGGCATGGGTGAACCGATGATGAACCTGGATAACGTACTCGCCGCTGTCGGCATACTGTCTGCCGACGCCGGCATGTCTCATGCAGCCAAGAAGGTCACGATCTCTACCGCCGGTGTCATTCCGGCGATTCGCAAACTGGCCGACAGTGGAAGCAAAGCCAGGTTGGCCGTATCACTGAATGCCGCCACCCAGGAGAAGCGGGTACAGATTATGCCGGTGAGTCGCAAGTATCCGCTCGATGAACTCATGAAAACCCTGGAATACTACACGACCAAAACAGGGGCCAGAGTAACTTTTGAGTACGCCCTGTTTGCTGGATTCAACGATACCAAAGAGGATATCAAAGCGATCAGTCGCGTGGTGCGAGGAATTCCTTGCAAAATCAACCTGTTGGCGTATAATCGTGTTAACAATCTGCCGTTTGAACGACCGTCTGACGAAAAACTGGATTGGTTTGCACGGCAGTTATATCCCAAAGTGCCGGCCGTAACGGTGCGCAGGAGTCGAGGTGATGATATTGCCGCCGCCTGTGGCCAGTTGGCAGGTCGGGCAAAGAAGGCAGGAGAATCCAGATGATCAAGCCCGTTCAGTTTCTGATGGTAGCAGTTTTGACTCTCACCATATCCGCCTGTGCTCAGGCTCCCACGTCTGGAGTGATCGTCGGCAAAATAGAACGCGACCTCCGGTGGGGTGATCGCAGAGCCAACTTCGATGTGACCAACAGCACCGAAGACCTGAAGTTTCTGACCGTAGAAGCCGAGATCGAGTTTACCGGCGGGGGGCTCAATCCACACCGCCGGACGATAGCTCATGTCATTCTCCCGCCGGGTGCCACCGAAACTGTGTCGGCACGCCTATACATACCCGGAAACTACGGAACGGCCAATGGGCAAATCAGGATTCACGACGTGGTTGACACTCTTGATATTATCCTGCCCAGTCAGAAATGTTTCGAAGACAATTTCATGATCACTTTTCATCCGCCGGAAAGCATTCAGCCCTATCTGGAGGTTGAACTCACTTTGCCGCCGCGCGTGGACGAACATCCCGACTTCGATAACCAACTGGCTCGTTTGATGCTCGTTCTCCTCAACGAAGGCAAATCGCTTGACGAGATCGCCGCCATGACCGCGGCCGATACCGCCTTTGTGAAGACGATGTACGAGGCGATGCAGTCCGACGGGTACGTTAAGTGGGAGGAGGACAGGTCGGTGTTGCAGTTTCCACTTATCACGGTGGACGAAGCGGAGCAGGCCAAGCAGATGGCCGAAAAGGTCTCCGATAGCCTGGTGGCAACCGTGCGTGGCAATCTGGCCAACTACCAGCGGGTGATTGATAGCCTGATTACCACCGGATCATTGTCGGCCGACAGCAATTCCTTCCTGGACGGCGGTACCATCCTGCACCATCCTTACCCGGTAATAGCCGGGCTACTCTTGTGGTGGGACCTGGGCCAGAGTTTTATCACTCGCTCGGCGCCACTTCTGATCTATGACGGTACCGACGAGTGCAACGCACATATCCCCGCCTACATGTACGCTGTTCAGGGGGGAGCATATTTCAACGGCACCAATTTCTATGCTCTGATGAGTAACAAAAGTCGCTTCGGCATCTCTTTCGGTGATAGTCTTCCCGTTCTCGAATGTGAGGAAAACTTTATCAGAGTTGGTCAGCAGAAGAGACCTGCTCGGTTCACATTTTCGAGTGAGTCTCGCCAGGAGACATTTACAATCGATACCGTTTTGGTTCGGCCGGCCTTGAACGCGCTGAAGGGGGAGGTCGACAGTTTGTTGGTGGATACCTATTTCCAGTTGAGAGACCTGGCCACCAGTTTTGGTCATGCCAAAGCATCTTACGGCATGCGCTACTGGTTTTGGAACCTGACCGCGAGTCGTACGCAGGTTAAACTGGTGCAGCAAGCAGTACTTAAGCGTCGCGGTAATGGTCAGTTCAAGTTCACACCCCACCGAGGTCGAGGACTCAGAGGTAAGAAAGGATGAGATCGTTACCCACGGTTTTGGCTGCAATGATGGCTGGTCTGGTATTGCTGATCGGATGTGCCGAGGAGCCGCCTGCCCGCAACCACATTCCGATCCTCAAGGAACGACTCTTCAAACTGCAGGAAGCAGTGAAAGTGCAGAACCGAGCGGCTATCGACTCTCTGCTCTCCGTGCAAATCCTGGATGTCGATCAGGACTCCGACTCGTTGCTTAAGTTCACCTATGGCACCGACGGCAGTTTTGCGTTTCGCCAGTTTGCAACCGGGGGGATCGTCTACACCAACGAGACAGCGCGCATTGAATGCTACACTATGGACAGCACCCAGACAAGAGATAGACCCCTGATCCTGACCTATGTCTTTGAACACGACCAATGGTTGCTTAAGCGCTTCGAACCGGGTGAGGTTGAAGCCGATAGTTCCGACGCCATCTAAGTCATGTCCGGAGTCGGCATCGTTTTGCAGGCCGATCTGTTCGACGCATTCCATGTCATAAACACGGTCAGATTTGTCGTCTTTTCGCTTGACACGCCGGTGTCTGTTTCATATACTGGCCATAGTTACGACATCATTGTACGACATCAGTAAACTAGGTTCGCAAAGAGTCGGTGACTCCGAAGGCAGTATTTGGGTTCACTCCGTGATATGCCTGGGATCACTTGATTGGCAGAGGGTTGACGGACGTCTGGGCACTGGTGGTTCTTAAAACTACATCTTCTGTTTCTTACATCAGCGTGATGAATAGTCGGTAAGCCAAACGCAAACCGTACGCCATCGTCCACTAACGGTACAAAACCCAGCCGTGGTGACCCTTCAGTCATGTCCTAAGCCGTAGCCCTAGCTGGCAGAGTGTGAACGAATCAGAGGCACCGATTCAGGCGCAGGTAGGATCAGGGAATGCCATTTGATAGCGAACATTCGCGCCGTACAGATTTGCCACTGAGCTTTCTCTGTGCGGGTAGTTCGGCGCTGCTGATTGCGGTGTCTCATCTGTATCCCGAATTCTGGTTCGTTTCCCTGATTGCTCTCATCCCCTTCTTGTGGCGTGCGGTCAGTGTGGGGCTTCTCGAATCGATCCTCCTGGGCGTACTGCTGGCTGCATCTTACTGTTTTGTCTCATTTAGGTTGGACTCGTGGGCAACTCTCGGCGCCTTCCTGTTCGCGCTCGGTGGTTTGGTCGTCCTGTTTGCTCTCTACGGGACCGTTGTTAACAGAATAGGTAAGTATATTGGCATCAACGTCATCTTCATATCAGCCGTGTGGCTGCCGATCGAATATGCACTGAGCCACTACACCGGTTTGGGTAGCCTCCTGGCAATGTCGGCCCCCGAGAGCGGCTTACTGTTCAGAATCGGCTCTCTATTTGGGATGCTGATGATCTCGTTTGCTATTGTTATTGTCAATTCGATCATCCTGATCATCATTAGACATATCGCTGATGCGTCACTTTCGCGCGGCATACTTCCCTCATCGGATGCTGAACGTTCTTTAGTTTCTTTCAAGGAGATCATACTTGAAAGGCGCTACTGCATTTTTCCCGCTCCTCGTGCGCCACCGTTATCGAGAAATGTAACGTGACTATTTAATGGCGCGGATACCCTATATGTTTTCGGAGTGGGATGAGTCAATAGATCTTCCCCGTAAAACGCAGTATCGGTCAAAGGACCGACTCGGCAGTCGTGAGCGATAGGCCACCCCGCCAGCATGGTCATTGAGTCACACTCGCCCAACGCGAGTAAGGCTTGCCGATAACTTGAATCCGTAGGAGAATACAATGAAGTTTAGAATAGCAATGGTTGTTGCAATTGCACTGGCCTTCTCTTTGGTTGCTGCCCCGGCTTCTGTGCAAGCACAACCAACGAGAGTCACCGACTGTGTCGGGCCTATCCCGCCTGGTTTTACTTACATAATCACTCCAGGCTTTTGGACCAGGAATGGTGTGGTCATCGGTGTAACTTTTCCCGCCGGTGGCAGCATTCCGCCACCCCCTAACCCGAAATGCCATTCCATCGTATTGCCGAATCCACCCAATGATTTTCATTACAATGGTGACGTGCTTATTTGTCCTCTCGGCAACATCACAGTCATCTCGGCTTCATACCAATGGAACATAGGTTTCCTTCCCAACCCTCCGATAATTGTTGGCGACACCCTCCTTGCCGACTCCATTGATTTGGACTTGAACTATGACTACACCGGTGGCGGGGATGACCCGTATATGATGATCTCAAAGAATGGCGCTCCGGTGTACGAGGGGCTGCTATCAGGCGCCGACCTTGAGGCACTCCAACTGGATACCGTTGGGTATCGTGAACTCACCGAGATAGAACAGGTCCCAAGCCTTACCAATTGGGGTATGCTGGTCCTGATGGTATTGTTGGTGATCTCCGGTGTTTATGTTATCTACTACCGGCGGCGTGGTATCGCGCGACCGTAGGTGGTCTTATTGATTATTGGTTTTCCGGAAGGGTCTTGAAACTAACGACCCTCGATGATGCCCAAAGCGGTGGTCTGTTCCCACGCTCCAATCGGGACCGAAGTGCAGATCACCGCTGGCATCGTTGTCCTGTTGCCTGACTTTCTCCTGGACGCCTGGTTATGGTGTCGCACTACGTCACTGGTTGGCCCGACCCTTCGGGCTGTCGGATGGTATGATTGCGCTGCCCGGGCCTAGTGCCCTTCCCAACTCATGAAATTCTTATACTGGGCCGAGGCAAGAAATGACGACGGGTCTTTCGCGAACGAAAGCATATTGTCGACCAGATAAATGTGGTTCTTCTCCTCGTCGGCGATCTTCTCAAGCAAGCGTCGGCGTTCACCGTCCGTTTCATTGGCGGCCGCTTCACGGTACATGGCTTCTGATTTTTCCTCGATAACAAGAGCCGCCTCCCAAAGGGCGCGGACGGTGTCACCACCGAGTGACTCGATCCCATCATCTACCATCTGCTGAAAGACCGACCGGACCACGGCAGGTGTTTCAGAACTTTCGCCCAGACTGGTCGCAGCATCGGATAGATTCCCTTGTGCCATATCCCGAAAAATCCGAAAGTGCTTTTGCTCCTCCTCAGCCAGAGTGAGCAGCACTTTCTTCAGGGCCGGAATCTCAGTTGCTGCGGCACCTCTTTCGTAGAAGGCCTGACCGTCGAGTTCCATCTGCATGGCTGTTTTGATTATGTCCATCACGCCTCCTCATACGGGCCGTCAAGAATGGCCGAGGCGAGGTTCTCGGCTGAGAAACTTTTCTCCATGGCGGCATCGGTAAACACGCCGTCTTTGCGAACCAGCTTGTCATCAAAGTAAATCTCACCACCGCCATAGTCGGCCCGTTGGATTAACACCAGGTCCCAGTGGATTGACGACTGGTTGCCGTTGGGAGCTTCATCGTAACATTGGCCGGGGGTCAGATGAATCGAGCCGGCTATCTTCTCATCGAACAGCGTGTCCTTCATGGGGTGAAGAATAAACGGATTGACGCCTATTGCAAACTCGCCGACATACCGGCTACCCTCGTCGGTGTCGAGAATCTTATTCAGTTTCTTGTCGTCACCCGAACAGGTGGCTTTGACGATCTTGCCGTTTTCGAAAGTGAATGAGATGTCGTTGTAGACCACTCCCTGGTACAACGATGGCGTGTTGTAAGTGATGGTGCCGTTGATCGAATCACGCACCGGCGCGGTGTAGACTTCACCATCCGGGATATTCCGCTCACCGTCACACTTTTCAAAGGGAATGCCTTTGATGGAGAAACTCAAGTCTGTTCCGGGACCCTTTAGCTGCACCTTGTCGGTGGCATCCATGAGGGCAGCCAACCTGTCCTGGGCTTTCGACATGGCAGCGTAGTCGGCGCAGCAAACTTCGAAATAGAAATCCTCGAACTTCTCCTGGGATGTTTCGGCCAGTTGGGCCATAGCGTTGTTCGGATATCGAAGCACCACCCACCGAGTACGCTTGACACGTTCTTCCAGATGAACCGGCTTGTAGAACAACTTGTTGTTCTTATCCATCTGCGCTTGATCGATATCAGCAAGGTCAAAAGGATTGTTGGACCCGCGCAGACCGATATAGGCGTCGGCCCGAGTCATCAACTCCATGTGCAGCTCGGCCTGCTTCTTGAATTGATCGTCAGACGCTCTGCCGACCCATTGACGGATCAGCGACTCATCGTTGTAATACCAAAACGGCACGGCTCCAAGCTCCGTAGCCAGGCGGATGATCTGCTTGCCCAGCTCTATCGTCTCGATTCCCTTGATTTCCAAATACAGTACTTCACCCGGCTTGATTTTGACCGAGTATTCGAGCAATTGGCGGGCGAGTATTTCGTTACGTCTGTCTTTCATGGCAGTGAATCCTCTTGGTAAAAATGTTACGATTTCGATGATACTACAAATCGGCAGCCGAAGCAAGAAGAGGTCGACGCTTGAACTATCTGTCTGAGCCGTCAATCGGCTGAACAATCTCAGGCAATCGCTGTTACAGATTATTATGAGCATCAAGAACGCCAAAGTCGGTACCTCAGGGTTTAGTTACAAAGACTGGTTGGGGAACTTCTATCCCCAGTTTTGCCCGCCGGCTGACTTTCTCAGATTCTACTCCTCCGTGTTTACAACTGTGGAGATCGACGCGACTTTCTATCGGATTCCCAAACCGGAAACTGTCGAGCGTTGGGCCGGCCAGGTGCGAGATGGGTTTATCTTTGCGGCCAAATTCCCACGGACCGTGACTCATGAAGGCAAACCGGCCGAGCGGCTGAAGACCGCCATTGCTTTCACGGAGGTGATGCGCGGGCTGGGCGACCGTTTGGGACCGCTACTTCTGCAGTACCCCTACAGTTTCAAACCGACCGAGTTTGAAAACCTCCGCCAACTTTTGGCAGGACTACCGGCCGACTTGCGGATTGCTCTGGAACTGCGCAACAAAGCCTGGCTGAAGGAAGCTGAGTTGTTCGATCTTTTGCAGGAATATAATATTGCCTTCACCCTGATCGACCATCCCTGGATGCCCAGGCAGGAGATTGCAACCGCTGACTTTCATTATATACGTTTCCTCGGTGATCGTAAGCAGATCACCGATGATTTCAGCCACGTCCGGATCAACAGGGAAGAGGACCTGGCCTGGTGGCGGCAGGTGATCGCCAAACTGGCCACCGATGGGCAGACTCTATACGCCTTTTTCAACAACCATTATTCCGGACATTCCCCCAGCACGGCCAGGCGGATGCTCGAACTGCTGGACGAGTAGTCTGACCCTATAAGCGACGGAGAAAGGTCCGCTCGGGGCAGGTCGGGACGCGGGTATCAGCCATGGTCAGTGGTATCGGAAATGTC
Organism: Candidatus Zixiibacteriota bacterium; assembly: GCA_029860345.1. Lineage (NCBI taxonomy): Bacteria > Pseudomonadati > Candidatus Zixiibacteriota > Candidatus Zixiibacteriota bacterium. The sequence goes on from JAOUBJ010000015.1 coordinate 54,154, forward strand.
CTACTCTCAGGAATTGCGAGTGACAACAGGGAGGGCGGCATTTCCTGTCTCAGTCGGGTTTGAGATTGCCGCGTCGCCTCCGCCAAAGGCGGAGCCTCCTCTCAATGACTCACGAAGGGGTAGCCCAAATACACCCCCTGCGCAAACCATTAAGCCATCGATACAGGCTGGCCAATGCAGGTAAAATAGGCCTGCGCACAGTCTGAGCAGTTTATGGTTGGGAGGCAGTAAAGCCCGGTCAACGCCTCATAGCGCATTAAGTTTCCCTCAAAACATCCGATAGCTGGCTTAAGGGGTCAATAATGGTCCCAGTCCATTTTTGACCATAGGTGGGGATCAAAAGGAGGCAAGGCTAAACACGCGGCTCTTGCTGCGCCACGAGAACAGCTTAAGAGACAGCGAATTACGATTCGGACGATGACAAGGCAACACAACATATTTTACGTGAAGGATGCGTAACATGGATACACAGGTCCTGGAAAAAACCGATAACGCTTTTGGTGAACAGACGGGTGAGCTCTTGCAACTCGTGTCGTTCAACATCGGTTCAGAGGAGTTCGGGGTCGATATCCTGAAGGTACAGGAGATCAACCGGATGGTCGAGATCACCCGTGTCCCGCAGGCGCCTCACTACGTCGAAGGTGTCATTAACCTGCGCGGCAAGGTGATTCCAATTGTCGACCTGCGAAAGCGGTTCAATCTGGAAGTCAAAGAGTACGACAAGAACACCCGGATCGTCGTTGTCGACATCAGCGGTAACATCATGGGTATGGTCGTCGACTCGGTCTCAGAAGTGCTCAGGTTGCCGTCCAACACCATCGAGCCGCCGCCGGAAATAGTGGCCAGCATCAATTCTGAGTACATCAAAGGTGTCGCAAAACTCGAAGACAGACTATTGATTTTCCTTGATCTGTCGAAAGTAATCGATGTAAGCGAGATGTCGGGTATTACAGCTTAGATTCCTAATTACTTCGTTAGCGAATCACGACTGGGACCGGCGAGCCACCGCCGGTCCTTTTTTTTGTTAGGGTCAGACTCGATATCCTGGAATCAGTCGTCCTTCTGAACTCCGTCACCGGTCATGGGGACGAATCGAACCGGAATAATGTTGGACTCCCTGATTTCATCACCGAACTTTTCGATCAACACTAATTCCTGCCAGAACTCCCCGACCGGGACTACCATCCGACCGCTGTCGGCCAGTTGCTCGATCAGTGGGGCAGGTACTTTTGGTGGAGCACAGGTCACGATGATCCTGTCGAACGGTGCATGCTCCACCCATCCGGCATAGCCGTCGCCGCACTTTACCGTGACGTTGTCGTAGCCCAGCGAATCCAACAGTTTCGCCGAACGTGCAGCCAGCGGTTTGACGATTTCGATTGTAAAGACCCTGGTGGCCAACTCGGACAGCACGGCTGCCTGGTATCCCGACCCGGTACCTATTTCGAGCACTTTTTCATCGCCGTCCAGTTTCAACAACTCGGTCATCAGCGCCACAATGTATGGTTGCGAGATGGTCTGGTCCTCACCGATCGGCAGGGGATGGTCGGCATAGGCATGCGAGCGGAACTCTCCGGGCACGAAAAGATGGCGCTCAACTTTGTGTAGCGCCTCCAGTAGGCGTTGATCCGATACACCGCGGCTGCTGATTTGGTTTTTAACCATGGCCCGACGCTCCTGGGCCAGGTTGTCGCGGGACTTCGGTTGTTCCGATTGGCAGGCTCCTCCAAGGGTCAACAATGCCGCTACCAGTAATAGCATTCGCAGTCGATTGGCTGTAAACATACTCTTGTTCCTGACACTACCGGGTTGGCGATAAATCGCCATCTTGCACCTCGCGCATTGTGTCCATATCAGGTTTTAGGTGCTGTTGGGCGACCCCGCCCGACACGTACTGTCCGATCCACTGGCAGTCAGGCCAGTCGCCTGATCGCACTCACACTTACACATCTCATTATTGGTAGACTGACCTACAAAAGTCAAACCCGTTGTTATTTCATTCTACCAATTTACACAACTTAGTTTACACTACCAACTACGACACAAGTTTGACTAATAATCATACGGATCATATCTTGAGCATGAAACAAGAATTAACAGGACACTACATGCAGCCGAATCGGATTCAGTTTCTATATACGAACATAGGACGAGGACACCCGTTCTATCTCGACGGTATCATCGAAGCCCTGATTCGTAAAGGGCAAATCGGACTGGTGCGCGGCGAGACCGATGTGTTTGCAATCTCCGGCGGGATTACAAAGACGGCCTGGCAACTAGTGCGCTTGATGTACCGCCTCGGTTCTTCAGGCGGTCTGACCGGACATCTCTATAACCGTCTTCGGAGCGATGCCGACTATAATCGTCCGGGTATGGTACAACGAATCTTGTCACGATCTGTGATTCGGGAGTTTAACCGGCGGACAGACCCGATAGTCGTGGCGCATCCGATTCTGACGGCGGCGCTGCGCGGAAGATCAGAAGTCATCTACCAGCACGGAGAGTTAGCTGCGCCGAGTGAGTCGTTGGTGCATGGGGCCACGAAAGTACTGGTTCCGACCGAGGAAACGGCAGGCCGATTCGTAGAGATCGGTTACACACCCGAGAGTGTCTTGGTAACCGGCCTGTGCATCGAACCACCCCTGGTGCGGCAGGCCGGGGATGCCTTCGAGACTCGACTTGACCGCCTGGGGCAGACAGACTCCAGAACCGGAGCGTTCTTTTCGTCGGGGGCAGAGCCGACCGAACATGTGAAGAGACTGTCGTTGGCTGCTATGTCGGTCGCGCATGCTGGAGGTCGCGTCATTGTTTTTGTGCAGCGCCATGGTCGCCTTCAGAGAGATAGTACTGAGCAGCTTGACAAACATGGTCTGCGCTACACTATTCTCAATGAGCACGATCCGGTAGTGTCGGATTCAGATGCTGTTACACTCATCACCTTTGCTACGCGGCGTGAACTTGCTCACCGTACCGCCCAGTTGTTCCCGGAGTTTGACTTCATGGTCGCACCGGCCCATGAGCGCAGCAACTGGGCGCTCGGTTTGGGTTTGCCGATGTTCATTGTTGGCCCGCAGATTGGTTCCTACGCCCCGCACAACAGTTGCCGCCTGCTCGACGAGAAGGTAGCGGTTTTAATCAACACTGAGGATCATGCGAGAAACCTTGAGCGCCTGGTGGTCGGGTCTGGTAGTGCAGAGCGATTGTCGGCCATGGCCCGGGCTGGATGGGGGAGACATGCAATCAACGGTTTTGAAGTTATTGCAGACTATCTGCACGACGAATATGCGGCACATCAATAATGAACGGTAGGGTGGGTCCTTCTTCTCCTGCGAGCCACGGCGTGGGCCCGCCGTTCCGAGGTTGCTAAGCTCACCGCTCACCCCTCGACTGCGCTCGGCGTGACATGGGTGGCCCATCAGCTTGGGGTGTGTTGAACAAGCTTCTCTTGTGTGTTGCGGTGGGTCTTGCCGATTCGCACCAGCGAATTCGTGTGACCCGCCGTTCTGTCCCAAACTCAGATATAGTTTTTGCCTTTGGAGAATCACGCGAAGCGCGTGATGTCGGGTCTCTAAGAGAAGAGAGACCCGACCTACTGTTAAGAGGAGTGAGTTCCGGGCCACTCGAAGAGAAGATGGATTCCCGCCTTCGCGGGAATGACAGGGAGGGACGGGAATGACAGAGTTCGGGCGGCCGTCCCAACCCTGGTTTGGGGCGGACTGGCGGTGAGGAGCATAATCAAACAAGGCCAGCCATGCCACTCAACCACCCCCTTTCAGCTTGTCTATTCTGCACAGCGGCTTATATTGGGCCGATCATGGTAAAGCGCAGTCTTGAGTTCATTCGACAGTTTGATCGCAATTTGTGGGTGCTGGCTTTCGGTTGGCTGGTCGGCGCCATGGGTTTCTCTGCCTCAATGCCGTTTATTTCGATTTACTTCCACAGTGAATTCGATTTTTCGATGACTGAGATAGGTCTCTTCTTCGGCGTGATGACAATCGTGCGCTCACTCTGTCAGTTGATCGGGGGAGAGGTGTCCGACCGGCTACCTCGAAGTTGGATGCTGGTCTACTCGCAGCTGTTCAGGGCGGTGTCATTCGGTCTGATTGCGATATCGATTTATTTTGACTGGGGTTTCTGGGCGGTGGCGCTGTCGCTGTTAGTCTCAGTGGTTTTCGGCGCCGTGTTTCATCCGGTGGCCAATGCTCTGGTCTCGGATCTCCTGCCCCAGGAGAAACGACTTGAAGGATACGCCATCACTCGGGCCGCCGGCAACCTGGGCTGGGCGGTGGGGCCGGCCATAGGCGGCTTTCTGGTGGCTGCTTCTTACGATATCTTGTTTTCCATATCGGCCTTGATAACTTTTGTCTCGGCGGTAATCTTCTGGGCCATGCTTCGCATTCCGAAAGCGATCTCACCTCTGGACCGTTTTAGGATTTCGGATATGATCGCCATCAGAAAAGATCCCTGGCTGGCCCGCCATTCCATGCTGGTCTTTCTGCTGTACTTGGTGGTGGCGCAATTGATAGTTCCTTTCTCGGTTTATGCCGTAGAAATCACATCGGCCATCAGTAAGATGCAGTTGGGATACTTGTTTACTTTGAACGGCCTCATGGTAGTAGCTCTGCAGATTCCGATCACCCGACTTCTGGCCCGGTTCAGTCTGGCCGCCCAGATGGCCCAGGGCGCTTTTCTCTATGCCGTCGGATATAGTCTGATTGGATGGATGGTCGGGTTTGAGTATTTTGCCTTCGCTATCGTCATTGTCACTCTTGGCGAGATGGCCATGTCGCCACCTTCGTTGACGATGACCTCGCGGTTGGCGCCGGAAGGTCGTATGGGCCGTTATATGGGTATCTACAGTTTCTTTGTGGCCACCGGCTGGTCGATAGGCCCGCTCTTCGGCGGCATCGTGCTTGATTTGTTTGAATCATCACCGGCAATGGCCTGGGCCGTTATCTCCGGCGCTGCGCTGCTGTCGTGCCTCGGATATTTGTGGTGGCGAAAAGGCTTTGTTGAAAAAGTGGGATGAAACCTGGAGCGATGCATCGATCCAAAGGCCCCATAATACACATTCCGTAATCGGCACCGCTTGCCGCTGTGAAGCCCGGCTACTATCGAATGATACCGAATTTGCCTATCTGAGTACGGTCTTCGGATTCCACCACGAAATAGTACAGCCCGGTGACGGCCAGCTGCGTGTTGCGTGTTATCAGATTCCATTGGTCGTGCGAGGCGGTTGGGTCGGATGGGTCCATGTCGTGACGCAGCTCTCTTACCATGTCACCATCGAGGGTGAATATCCTGATAATGCACTTGGCCGGCAGGTTGGCAAAATGTATCCGGTGCGAACGATCTTCCGCTTCATCCCGGTCCAGACGGCTCTCCAACCCTCGGTCGACGTATCCGGCATCGATCCGATACGGATTGGGATAGACATACGCCTCCAGTCCGTCTGTAGCAACCTGGTCGGCGGAGGACAGTGCATAAGCCATCTGAGCGCCGTTTACAACCGAGGTCTCAAGGGCCGGCAGGTCGGATATGGGTGACCCGAAATCGAAGGCCGTAACGTTGACGTAATATGGTACCGTGGGCAACAACCCATCAATGACCATTTCATACTCGAAATATTTAAGTTTGCCCTCTTCGGTTAGTTCCTCCGGTTGCGCCGAGTCCGGAATAAGGCTGCTGGGGTACGGTTGGTTTGGAAAACGTTTGCGAATGGGTGTCTGGCTGCCCAGGTCGGAGACGTTATAGTCCTGGGCCTCGAAGACGAATGTCGATTCCGGGAATTGGGGGTGGGTGAAGGGGCTGGAGTGTGTGTAGATCTCCGGGTCAAACTCGGCGTCCCGGCATGAGTCGGCATAGAGACAACGTAATGAGTCAATCGTAAACGGGATATCCAGTAGCAGGTACTCACCATCGACAAAAACGAGTTTGTTGTAATCCTCCCGATCATAGGAAGCAATCATCGAGAAACTTGATGGGCGATCGTCACGTCCCAGATAGACTCGATAACCCTCAAAATCAACCACCTGCGAGAATATGTCGCGGGTTGTTTCCGAACGCAACCCGTTGAAGCGGACCACCAGGCTGCTGGGTGAAGGAGCTACGGCAATGTCCGGAGCCGGAGGCGGTCCGGCGCCCCTGAAGTCCGGCACGCCGTCACCTTCATAGAACAGAGTGTCGCAGGCGGTGTATTCGATAATAGTCAAGGTGGTGTCTTGGCCGTCGATAGTGGTGTCGACGGTTTGAATTATCGAATCGGTACAGCAGACCCTGTATTTGCCGAAATAACCGTCGTCATCGGTGTCGATTCCCGGATTGTCATAGACCCATGAAGCCCACCGAGAGTTGGCGGCCAGACCCGAAAAATCAAGCGAGGCGTAAAAAATGTCGGGTCGATTGACATCCCACAAGCCTTCGAAATTGCCGGGATCGCTGTGCACGAAGGCGCCGCCCAACCATGCGAACGACACCGGCAGTTCTTGTCCCGGATGGATGTCGAAAGGACCGAATGACAACAAGTATCTGCAGTCGTAGCCGTCGGCAATGTCTTCGGAATTCTCCGGTGGTGGAAGCCAGCCGGAAATGCTGTGATTCTGATCCACGTAATACTGGTCATAATCAAATTCTCTGTGGCTCAACAGGTAGTACTTGTTGGCATCTCCTTCCGGCGTTCCCAAACGCGCCCCCAAACTTCGCCAGGGATCTTCCGGGGTGCCTTGCATGCGCGGTCCGAAATCCCTTGTTGGATCGGAATAATCGATAATCCACCAATTGAATGAGTATTCCGGTTCCTCCGCCGGTGTGCGCACAACGCGAACGCCCACGGCATGCGGTACCGACTTTTCATCCCAGGCGCCACCGGCCGGGTCGCCGTCGTTATCGGTGTGATAAGCGACATTGATGGTGTCGACATAGTTGCAACCTTCGGGCGCCGGATAGGTACGAAGGAATCCGACCATGTCGTCGTTCCAGTGGGCGCCGTCTCGGTTGGTGGTGTGCCACACATCACCATCCAGCCAGATACCGAGATATACATCTTCCAGCAACTTGGTGTCGATATTCTCAACGCGGTAATCGAATAGAATGAAGTCATCGGCGTAGGAATAGCTCCAGGCCATGGAGCGCTGTGTAACTTTTATGCCCAGCGGCTTATGCGGTCGGCCGTCGGTATTGTCGATGGCGACATATTGATTGTCCGTCAGGGTGTCCGTATACTCGCAGATGATGTCTTCTTCGGAGCGAGCCGTGGGAGCGTAAAACTGGCTGTTGGGGTCGATAGATTCATATTTGAAATCCCCGAACGGCTTGGCGTCCGGCCAGAATTCGGTCGTTACATAGAAGTCCTCGTCACCCACCGACACCAGGGTATCACGGCCCTTGATGGCTCCTGCCCATACGGCGGCCACCCATAAATAAACCAGATTACTGTTTTTGGGGAAGATGCACGATGGTACTCCTTCGCCGGTGAGAGGGTCGAGAATTGAACTCCCGCGCGTGCCGAAGGTGCCGTTATTGGCAATGGCTAATTGGATGTTCCCGCGATTGTGCGCGGCGTACTCGACCACCGGACCGGCCGTCGAGGATGCCCCCTCCTGAGATCGTTCGTATTGACCGGTCTTGGGATTGATCTGACGTGCTTCGCCAACAGCTATAGCGAGGAGCAAAATAAAGGCCGACCAGGCAACTGCGCCGGAGCGGCCATTGAATCCGACAGACACTTTCATCGAATTGAATCTACATGATGACGGCCAGTTTGCCGATCTGGACGTCTCCGTTTGGACTCTCAATCGTCCAATAGTAGAAGCCGCTCACGATCATCTGAGTGTTGCGAGTAATCAAATCCCAGGTTTCATGCGAGGCTTTGGAATCGGTTGTAGGGTCCTTGTCGTGTTGGATCTCGCGCACCAGATCACCGTCGACGGTGAAAATACGAATCGTGCATTTGGGCGGGAGGTTTGCAAAGTTCAGAATCCTGGTACGATCGGGAGGACGGTCGTCGTCGATACGGCCTTCAAACCCGCGTTCCCTGTAGTTGCCGTCAAGTCGATATGGGTTGGGATAGATGTAGGCCTCAAGTCCTTCGCTGGCCACCCTATCGGTAGTGGACAGCGGGTAGGCGCTCTGGGCGCCTGCGGATACCGACGTCTCCAGCGAAGCCAGCCCGGATTCCGGGGAGCCGTAGTCAAAGGCGGTGACGTTCACGAAATACGAAACGGTCGGCAGGAGGCCGTCAATAATGGCTTCGTACTCAAAATATCTCAGATATCCATCAGGGGTCAACTCTTCCGGCTGGGCGGAATCGGGAATCAAGCTGCTGGGATACGGCTCATTCGGGAATCTCTTCCGAATCGGCGAACCCGGCCCATAGCTCGAGGCGTTGTAGTCCTGTCCCTCGAAAATGAATGTCGATTCCGGGTAGTCGGGGTGCTGGTAGGGACTGCTGCGTGTGTAAGATTCGGGAGTGAAGCTCATATCATCACATGAGTCGGCGTACAAACAACGCAAAGAGTCTACGGTAAAGGGAACATCAAAAAGCAAATAGATCCCTTCCTCCGGCACGAAGACCAGTTTGTTGTAATCTTCAACATCGTAGGAAGCAATGAGTCCAAAACTGGCAGCCCGCTCATCACGGGCCAGGTAGACCCGGTACCCCTCAAAGTCGACATGGCGAGAGAAGACATCTTTGGTGGTCTCCGAACGAAGGCCGTTAAACCGGACGTTGATCTGCCCGGGCGAAGGCTCCAGCCAGAAATCCGGCGCCGGCGGCGGAGCAGCTCCGCGAAAATCGGGTACGCCGTCGCCTTGATAATAAAACGTGTCTGCTTCCACACAGGGGAATACTATGCTGTCGATGGTATCCATCGCCACCGGGTCCTTCCAGAAAGTATCCGGAGGCATGGGCGGATCGTCGGCACAGCAGACGTGAAAGAGACCGGCAAAGCCGTCGTCATCAGTGTCTACACCGGGATTGTCATAAATCCAGGCGGCCCAGGTGGCGTTATTGGCCAAATCCGAGAAGTCGAGTCCTTCGTAATAAAGTCCGGGATCATCGGGCAGGTTGCCGATGTTCTCGGGGCGTTGATGCAAATCCATGCCACCTACGTATGCCAATGAAACCGGCAATGTCTGTCCGGGACGGATCGAGAATGGCCCGAAAGAAAGCAAGTACCGAGTGTCATAACCGTCGGCGAAGTCGTCAACCTGGGTCTGATTGGGGTAAAGCCACAGAGTGTCCGTGGCCTGAATACTCTTGACAAAAGCCTGGTCGTAATCGAACTCACGGTTTCCCATGAAGTTATACTTATTGACGTCTCCTTCAGGTGTTCCCAGTCCGCCAGTACCGAGGTCTCTGAAATTCTCCACGTTCTTTTGCCGCGGACCAAAATCCAGAGCGGACTGACCGTTGGAAATCCACCAGTTAAACGAAACTTCCATCTCCTCCGAAGGAGTACGCACCACCCTGGTGGCCGTAACGTGCGGGGCCGGGTTGGGGGCGCTAAAATCACCGTCGTTGTCGGCAATCCAGGCAATGTTTACGGTATCGTTGAAAACACAGTCACCGAACTCGCCCGGATAGGTGTGAAGGAAACCGCAAAGATCATCGGCATATCCGGCGGTGTTGTTGCAGTCCCAGCATACGTCGGCGTCGACATAGAGACCCATATACACTTCGTCAATGTTCTGGAAGCCGATATTCTTGATTTGGTAGTCAAAGAGCACGAAATCCTCGGCGTAGGCGTAGGACCAGGCGTATGAGGCATCAGTGATCTCAATGTTCAACGGCGTGTGCATTCGCCCAAAGTAGTCGGGGGCTATTCCGTCGGTGATTGTGTCGGTGTATACGCTGATGAAGTCCTCTTCGGATATGGCGCCTTCATAGAGCGGTGATCCCGGATTGGTGATCGAACGTTTGACCATTGCGCCGAAGGGTGGCGTATCCGGGGCCAGCTCACGCACGAACGACCAGCCATCGGCGCCGACAGATACCAGCGTATCACGCCCAACCACTGCGCCGATCCAGAAAGCGCCGGCAAACAGGTACTGGACATTGGAGCCGCGCGGGTATTCGCACGAGGCGACATTATCACCGGTGAAAACATCCCCCGGTGGGCCGGCTCGGAAGCCGGTTCCGATTGTGCCGTTGTTGTTGACGGCCAATTCCATCGCACCGATGCGATGGCCGGCTGTCTGGTGCTGCAAAACCACTGTCGATAAGTAGCTGCCGTAGCCCTTGGGATCAGCCTCGATCGCCGTGCGCGACCGGACATTGCTGCTCAAGAGCGCTATCCCGCATAAACAAAGACCAATAATTTTGATTTTCACTACCATATCACCTGTCAGTACATGAAGAGATTCACATTTCCTATCTGACGTACCAGACCGCTGATCTGTTCATAGAGAATCGACGGCCAACCAAGCCTAAAAACTAACTTAAATCGGACCGCTTTGCAAGAGCTTTCGGCAAAAAAAGTAGTCCTGAAGGCGTACTGCGCCAAGAGCGCCTTCGGCCTAAGCCCTGGTTCCCAGACCGGTGGCTAAGGGCTTGTAGAAACAAGCTTGGCTCATTGGTGGTGTTGGGCGACCCCGCCCGACACCTGCCGCCCAACCCAATGGCTGTCAGGCGACTCGCCTGACAGCCCCAGCACTATATCTTGCGGTGGGTCCTGTCCGCCGCGGCGGACGCGAGCGAATTCGTGTGACCCGCCGGCCGGTCAAGCCGGCTCTCTCTTGATTCAGCACGTGGCACACGAGCGCGCGAAGCGCGAAATACAGGCTTGCCTGTGTCGGGTCACAACCACGCCTTCGGCGCGCCCAGGACCCGACACAACATAAACGGGGTTTATCAACAAGCCCCTGAGGGCAGGGCGGCATCCCCGCGCCGAAGGTCCGCCGCAGGAGGGATGACGGCTTTATCGGCAGGTCAGAAAACAGGCCTACCCTACAGTATAGTCAATAAGAAAACCGGGCCTCACGTCTGTAAGATCGACGCTGAGACCCGGTACTACTATCTTGAAAAGCCGGGCTTCAGAATGGCTAACAGCCACAAGGTGCCGGGCCACCGCTGAACATCCAGTCGACCATGTAGACCAGATCGGCAATATCGACGGCGCCTGAGCAGTCCACATCTCCTAAGTCCATAGGAAAGGGCGGCAGACCGCTGTTGAACATGAAGTCCACCATGTAGACCAAATCAGCAATGGTGATTCCGATCTCGCCGTCCATGTCGCCACGAGACAAACACAGCTTGACCAGGCCGCCTACCGTGCGAGGGGCATAGTCCAGTATGTTGCCGTTGAATTCCGGCAGGCGAGTGGAGTAGCCGTCTATGGCTATGGTCGTGGTCTCCGTATGTTGAGCTCCGGCATCGATCTGGAAAAAGAGCCTTATTATCGGACCGGCGCCGGCCGGCAGATCGGGTGCAGTGCCCGAGGACGAGGCTTGCAGCTTGAAAGTCGTTTTCTTGGTGGACGGGCTGAAATGTACCTGACTTTGGACCTCAAAGTAGTCGGTCCGGCAGCTATCAGTCGAAAAATGATCATAAGTGAGGGCCATATCGCCATCGTACACTACCGGAACTATGATCTCATTGATCGGGATGCTGTTGCGCCCATAGACTGCGATTTCAACTATCTCGCCCGGCAATGCTTCGGCAGTATCGGCAATCATCGAGTCGGCGAGCACTTTTATATAGCTGCTCTTGGTCGATGAACGAGTTTCCTCGCCGGCCTGTATCTCAAGACTCACGTCATACATGCCGGGTCCTAAGTATGTGTGGCTGGTGGTTTGACCGGTGTCCAGATTGCCGTCGCCAAAATCCCAATCCCAGCTGTCCACAGTCAGTCCCGATGATGCTTCGAAATCAACGGCCAGCGGCGCCCAACCGATAGTGGTATCGGCCGTAAAAGAGACGCCAACCACCTGATCGCACGACCCCTGTAAGTTCGGCATGGGACCGATAAGCTTGAAGTGCGCTGCTTGTGGTGTTGAGTAGTTCATCAGAAGTTCGTGCATCTCGGTATAGTCCAGCGGTCGACCGTGGGCTTGTTTATGTATTCCCTGCAAGATGGCGCAGGCGCCGACTATGATCGGCGAAGCGCTGGAAGTACCGCCAAAGGTTGCGGTATAGTAATTCGTGGTGTCGCTGCCGTACAGGCCGCCATAGCCAAGCGTGTAGACATTGGACCCGAAACCATGGACATCGACTCGCTCTCCATAGTTGGTGAACCATTCCGGTACATGGCTCAAAGTACCAGCGCCAACCATCACGGCTCCTGAGTACCTGTAGGTGGAGTCGAAGAAATGATTGTAAATAGTTTGATCGTCGTAGTTTTCCTCGCCGTTACCGGCTGCTTCAACGACGATTCGACCCAACGCCGAGGCGTTCACGATAGCGTCGAAATTCTCCTGCCAGTATTCCATGGCCACATAGCCGGTCTGTCCGCTGACCGACTGAAAGTCGTAATGAGGACCGGGCGCGTGTAACTCGATGAGGATTATGTCACCCGCCACTGTGTTGTTGGTAGCTGTGGTCAGGGCGCTGGCGGTGGACATCGAACCGATCGAGACAGTTCCCAGATCGACATTATAAGCAATCCCGGTCATGCCGAAACTGTTGGAGTCGGCCGCCACTTCACCAAGCACAGCCGTGCCGTGATGCCACCAGCCGGGATCAAGTATCTTCGAACCGGCAATATGCCATGAATCAGTGCCGCCGTGCAAATCTTCGTGCGACTCGACCCAGTTGCCTTCGATATCGACCATTTTGACCGTTTCCCCTTTACCACCGGCAAAGCTCCAGCCATAATATGCATCCAGACCTGTGGGGGCTGGCTGCAGATACCATTGACTATATTCCCAGACCGGTGTTAGAGCGATTTTGGTCTCAATATTGGCCAGCTCCGGCTTTGGTGCAAAGTATGCTATTTCCACAATGTCCAGAGAGTTCAGCGCCCGCACCAGGTCAAGCTTATCGTCGGCGGTTGCGTTGTCGGCAATAGTCAGCCGGTAATACAGCGTTAAGTCGGGCAAAGTGTGGCCGACTCGGCGCATTCCTTCGGCCCGCAGGCGATCCAGATCCGCCTTTGCCGTTATTATATGCGGCTGGCACGATGTGCTCTTGTTGTGCGACAAGATTTCGTTATTAAGTCTATCCCACTCAGCGGTAACTCTCAGAAACCGATTGCCGTCGAATTCGGGTTGGCCGATTCCTTCGACCAACTTGAAAACAAGCTCGTTGGTGTTATCGTGGGCCGGTAGCGACTTGTAGACCGGTTTGATCGGGGTCGGCCGTTTGATCTGGGCGGCGCCGCCGGCCATTGCGTTTACTGTGAAGATTGCAACCAGTACGATTGCGATTACGGGAGAGAGGGCTAATCTTGATCTCATGTCTTTTTCCTGCGGTTAGTACGATCGTCCAAACTGTGCATTTCGCCATAAGTATAGCAATAATCTTCATTTTTGCAATGTAAAACAGGACGAGCGAGTCCGAGCAGGGTTTGTTTTTCTATCACCTAAGGGAAGCGGCTTGTTGATAAACCCACAGAGCCGTCTTTGCGAGGCGTCTCGCGTCTCGCAGGACGTGCCGTGGCAATCTCATGCCTCGACTCCGCTCGGCATGACACGTGTGCAGCAAACTGAGATTGCCGCGCTCCTCACGGCGCCTGTGCCTTTGGACGCTCACTTAATGACGGAAGGTGGAGAGTTTTCAACGCTCCCGACGGCCGGGGTCCGTCTTCTTTTATGAGGAATCCCGCTCCGCAGGATGTCGAAGTCGCGGGGATTCTGATCTGCGGTGCCACAAACCTCTGTAACCAAACACAAAAAAAGCCGACCCACGAGAGGTCGGCTTTTGGAATCAATTGTAGGCGGGTTAACTACGGCGTAGGCTTGTCGAAGGCGTCGGCAGGCACTTCGCCATTGATCACGCACTCCGAAACCACGACCTGCATGACCTTCTGACCGTCCATGGTCACCACGGTCTTCATCGGCATCTGGACGCCGTTGACGCTGGCATAGTCCGACATGGCTTCTTCGAGCATGCCTTCACCGGTCATCGACTCACCCCAGTATTTCTGCCCAACCAGATGATGATCGGCGGCGTCCAGTGCAAGCTGGCATATCGCTTCTCCGTCGGCCCCCATGATCGCGACCCAGTCAACAGCCGTTCCGGCCACCTCGCCGTCGCCGTTGTACACTGCCTGGTAATAGGGGTTGTCCGCATGGGAGAGAATATTGATAAGATTGCGGGCAACACTCTCGTCATCTTTGGCAATCTCATCGCCGGACATCTCAGCCAGTTCGCCGGTCATCGGATTGGTCTTCCATCCAACGTCACCGTTGCGAACTTCAAAGATATTTCGGCCCATCAGATTCATCTCGTTGCGATGTTTGTCGGGCAGGACTTCAATCGTCTTTACCCCGACCGGCATTTCCTGAGGACCCATGACGAGTGTCATGGTGCCCTTCTGATGCACAGATTGGACAGCTTTGAGATTGTCCAGTCCGCCTGTTGCCGCCACCGCTTGATCCAGAAGACCCTTGCCGCGTTCCAGAGACTCAGGTGTGATGACCACCTGGCTTTCCTCTACGGCGGGCGGTATGGTGATATCAAGGGTATCAACCGGGCCCAAACCCAGCGACTCCAGCGGCTCGTCGAAAGCCTCGCCGTTGCCGACCACCAGAACCATCATCGAATCCGGATGCAGGTTGCGTTTGGCTGCTTCCATAACATCTTCGGGTGTCACCTTCTCGACGCCTTCTTTTTCCTGTTGGAGGAAATCTTCGGGAAGACCATAGAAATCGTAGGTCATCATCCGCGTCACAACTTCCTGCTTGGTGTCGAAGTTGAACACGAACGAATTGAGGTATCCGTCCTTACCTTTCTGCATCTCTTCTTCCGACGGTCCGCGAGTCTGCATCGATTTGATCTGCTTAATCATCTCTTTGGCCGCTTTGACCGTGTTCTCCGGGCCGGTGGAACCGACGGCAAAGAAGTATCCGGGGTAAGCGATGTTTGAGATATAACGACCGCCTACCGAGTAAGCGAGACCCATCTGGGTGCGCACGGCATCTGTCAGGCGACTACCGAACCCTCCGCCCAAAATCGCATTCATCACGATTTTGTCGGCGTAATCGTCATCCGTCACCAAACCACCGAGGTGCCCGATACGGACATAAGACTGGGCCGCTTCCGGCTTCTCGACATAGTAGACTTTGGAGCGCCAGTTGTAATCTACTTTCGGCAGAGGCGGCACCGGTACACCGGACTGAGCCCAGTCACCGAAGTACTGATCGAGCAGGGCCATAACGGCGTCACGATCATAATCGCCGATAATGGCCATCTGCATGTTTTCAGGGGCGACATAGGCCTTGTGGAAGTTGACAAGATCGTCCCGTGCGATGGCCTCAATCGAGGCATACTCAGTGTGACGGCTGAAGGGTGAGTCCGGGCCGTAGACCAGTTTGCGCCATTCTCTGAGCGCCACGCCGCCGGGATTGTCGTTGCGTCGCGAGACTCCGGAACGTTCCTGCATCTTGGACAAGTCGATCTTGTCCTGATCGAACACCGGACGACGCAACACTTCGGCCAGCACTTCCAGCGCCAGGTCGGAGTATTCACTGAGAACGCTGATTCCGGCACTTCCCGAAATGTCGTCGATACCGACTTCGACCGAGCCGCCGATCCCTTCCAGCATCTCGTCAATCTCGTCGCCGGTCCATTTTTGAGTACCGCCGGTGCGCATGGTTGAACCGCAGATAGAGGCCAGACCTACTTTGTCGAACGGATCAAGATAGCTACCGACGTTCATGCGAACTCGGACATTGAACAGCGGCAACGATTTGTCTTCGAGGAAGTACAATCGAATACCGTTGTCCAGCGTTACCTTCTCTGTCTGAGGTATCTCCAGCTTGTTCAGCTTGGGGAATTTCAGTTTGTCGACATCCTGCGCCCAAACTCCCGATGCCACAAGGATCAGCAGGAAGGCGCCAAGGATTACTGTTAGGGCAAGTTTCCTGGTTTTCATTTTGTGCTCCCTGCTAACCTTCAACCGTATTCAGTTTGGCGATGGTCCTGTTTTCTGTTGTGAAATACTCTTTGGCCACGCGTTGTATGTCTTCCGGTGTGACGCTGTTGATCCGGTCGAGTTCCTTGAACATGTCTCGCCAGGATCCCCAGGCATTCTCGAAGTAGGCCAACTGGCTGGCCATGCCCAAATTGTTGCGCAGACCTCGCACGAATCCGGCTTTGGCCCGCGCTTTGATTTTGTCTACTTCCTCAACCGGGATCAATTCTTCTTTCAACCGTTCGATTTCGGCAAATACCTGCTCTTCACATTCTTCGTTGGTGTGGTCGGTAGCCGGCATAACGTATGCGAAGGCCAGGCAGGGATATTTGTTCCCCGGCCAGCCGGCAAAGACGCCGACGTTGGAGGCGATTTTCTTCTCCTTGACAAGGTTCTTGTACAACAGCGAAGT
Source organism: Candidatus Zixiibacteriota bacterium (assembly GCA_029860345.1). Taxonomy (NCBI): domain Bacteria; kingdom Pseudomonadati; phylum Candidatus Zixiibacteriota; species Candidatus Zixiibacteriota bacterium. The sequence continues at coordinate 70,636 of JAOUBJ010000015.1, forward strand.
TCGACCGGAACCAAGATAGTCGGCGATAGCTTCTATCACCGGCCAGTCAGGATGGGTTCCCTGCGGCACATGGTAGGCCACGGCAAAGAGTGGTTGTGCCGGATCACCCAGCGTTACAGTTTTCTCACCTTTTTGCTGCGGCTCAATTGTGGCCACCGGTTCGGGTTTGTCGCCGTATGGAATGCGGCCCCAGTATTTCTTGGCCAGCTTGAAAACTTCTTTCGGATTCACATCGCCGACAATAGCCAGAATCATGTTCGAAGGAATGTAATACCTGGCGTAAAAATCGGCCGCCGTCTTGCGGTTGTAGTTTTTGATATCGGACATGTGACCGACAATCGAGATGCCATACGGATGGGCCGAGAAAGCGGTCGAGGCCATGGCATCGATGGTGCGCATGATCGGGTTGTTCTCCAGCACCTGCAACCGTTCTTCGGTGATGACATTTCGCTCACGATACATCTGGCGCAACACCGGATTGATAAACCGCTCCGACTCCATCATCATCCACAGTTCGAGTTTATTGGAGGGAAGACTGATGATGTACGATGTTTGGTCCTTACCGGTCCCGGCGTTGATACCGGTGCCGCCCTCTTTTTCCAGAATGTGATCGAAAGCGTTGTCAACGGCATACTCGTTGGCGGCATCGATAGCATCGTCGAAGGCCTGCTGTAGTTCGGCCAGTCGCGCCGAATCGGCCAGGAGGCCCTTCTTTTTTTCTGCTCGCAGCAGCGCCCAGATCGAGTCTTCAACGGCCATAGCTTTCAGCTCGGCGTCCAGGTCGGTAGTGCCAAGGGTGGTGGTTCCTTTGAAAGCCATGTGCTCAAACATGTGAGCCATACCGGTGTATTCTTTGGGATCGTCGACACCGCCGACATTCACAAAGGTCACAAACGAGGCCACCGGGGCTTCATGGCGCTCCATTACGATGATTTTCAGGCCATTGTCGAGGGTGTGTTCGGAGACCGTTTCTTCCAGTATGGAAAAATCGAATCCAAACGCTGTTGTTGCCAGCAGCATCACACCGACAATAGTAAACAGCCTTACGGAATTCCCTTTCATAGAATCCTCCGAGATCGAATTATGGTTAGCATTTGTTTTCAACTGCATGCGAATAAAAGACCAGTAGCACCGGTTGTCAAGTCCGGTGTTGGAATTGGGGGAGAGGCCGTCTCCCGCACATTTGGGTAGCCATAATACCACAGCAGGTTAAACGGATTTGTGTGGTATATGTTTCAGGCCGGGGGATACATTGCCATTGGTTGCCACGACTGCTCATCGAAGCCTGGAAACAGGATGTTTTTGGGTGAACTTGTACTTGACAGGCGAGTCTATAATCCGTATGCTGCTGGTGGACGAAGATTAGGAATCCACAATCTTGCATTTCACAACACGCCGGATTCCTACAGCATGAAAACAATAATCCCGGAGCGCATGTTTATACGTGCAATAGCCACTGTTCCGTGGTGGGACGGTGGGGTCTGAGGATGCTCCTGATGGAATCTGTTGCGGCTTCTATTTGAGGCTATGCGGTGGATGAGAAAGGAGGGGAGTCAAACAGAGTTTGTGATAATGGGCACACCGCCATACGCAGTGCAGCCGGTGGGCATCGGGCTAGGATGCCGGCCAAGGACCTAAACAGACAAAGCTGTCCCCTTATTGCCGAGACGGCGACAAGATGTAGAGTCAATCTTGCCGAGAACCTATTGGACAGGGAACGTTCGTTTCATGATCCCGCAACGACTGGAGGATACAGTGACTGAAGAGAGTGACCGCAAACAATGTTGGAGGTTCATCCGATCAACCAATAGGCGCCATGCAGCCCTTCCGATCATGATGGTCTTACTTAGTCTGCTGGCTATTGTTTTGTTCAGCGATGGGGCGCACACGGAGAATTCACCGGACCCAGGCCAAGAGGTTTCGGCGGATCGTGATCACGGAGGTGAAGAGGCCTTCACAGGATTCACTGTCAACCACGAGTCCAGGTTTTTTCATCGAAGACTGTTCAATTTCTTCCGCAATCTATTCCGTCAGATTCGAAACATTTTTCGGGAGTTTGTCGACTTCCTGGAAGATATCCTGGGAGAGATTCTGGGTTGGCTTAAGACCTGCTTCAATGCCCTTATCGGCCAGCATGTCCGGGCTCGCGCCGTCGGGCTTGTTGGGGCGCCGGCAGTCAATGATGGAACATTCAATGATGTGATGCTGGCCCGGATTCGAGCGGCCGACAGAATCTGGTCAGGGGAGGCACGGATAAATATCGAACCTGCATTGAACGTGTTCCACCGGCGATACCCGACCATGGCCGATCCTGTTGGCCTATATGGCCAACCCGGTGATATTCTCAATCCCGATGATGCCGTCGATCGACTCGACTTTCTCTACACTATGCTGTTGGCCGACTTGTTGACCACCAGCGCTACTTGGCCACAGGGGCCGATTACGGTGCACTGCAGGGATTTTATCGATCACAACGGTGCCCACTCCGAGCACATCGGCTGGGCTATCATCGGCAACCCGTTGGCGCCTTGGAGCGCAGTCGTCGACCCGGCCACGATCCTCACCGTGTATGGAAATCAGACCGAGGCCGACGCAGCAGAACGGACGATCTATGCCCACGAATTGGGACACACTTTCTCGCTGCCTGATTTGGATAATGAACCGGATAACCTCATGCAAGGACAAATCGAGGGAGGGGATCATCTGGACAGGGGGCAGCGCAACAGGGCGAAGAAGTACCAGTTTGGAACCAATTGGATCAGGAATTTCTTCGGTTCTGTCCTGACTTGCCTGGGCTTCAAGGACGGCAATGACCTGCCACGCGATATCTACAGGGGTCGTTTTTTCGATGAACTATTCGAGCCCGACTCGTTGTACGAGGGTGCGCCGCAGATCAACATTTTGGTGGTTTCGCTGGTGCAGCGTTCCGACAGCGGCAATTTCTTTGAGATTATCGTTCCGGAATTGCCGGATAATCTGAACACAACCACCAGTTATTTCTTCATGCTCGACAACGATGAAGATACCCTAACCGGCGGCGACCCGTCAGGGCTCGGTCTCAGCGGAGCGCCGACTGTGGCGGGCATCGAGATCGTTGGAATGGTGGGTATCGACATTAACGGAACAGTCAACAGTGCGGAAGCCAGGATATGGCGATGGGAGGACGGTCCGGGATTCCAGGAGATTACAGATGCCAGTTGCAGTAGTAGTATCTCTACCATCTACGCCGTCGGCGCCCGCAAGGATGGTACTGCCGATACGGTCAAGTTCATGGAACGCGTTCTCTTGAGAACTGATTCGCTGCTGGCCGATACGAGTGGGGTCATTATGAAGGCCGCTTCGTGGGATCAGGCCACCGGCTTGACTGATACGACTCACTCGGAAATCCTGACCTTTGATGACGCCAGCACCCCGAAAGTAACGGTCGATCCCGAAATTACTTGTGCCGGCGGTAAGATAACACTCGAAGTGGATTACATGCTTCCCGAATCGAGACTCACGCTGAGCATCGAGGACGCTTCCGTCGACATTGGAGACGTGTACACCGATACATCCGGCCACGCAGTATTCACGGCTCACATACCCGATACAGCCGAGGCCGGATTCAACTCCATTACGGTGGGCCACGACACGACCGGTATCAGGGCAACCACCGTCGTCCTGGTCGAAATCGGGTTTTCAATGCGCATAGAGAAAACGCACAGCACTATCCAGGGTCAAATCGAGACGGTTGACGTTGTCATGGAGAGGTCAGGCGACGACTTTGCCGCCTTCGACCTGCTCATTGCCTATGATGCCTCGGCCATGAACTTCCAGTCAGCCACGCCGGGAGCCGCTCTCTACGACAGTTGCGGTTGGGAGTACTTCACGTATCGTACAGGTCCCTTCGGCAACTGTGGTGACGCCTGTCCCAGCGGCATGATTAGATTGGTTGGTTTGGCTGAAACCAACAATGGTCCCAACCACCCGCAATGTTTCTCTCCTGACAGCAGTATGGACGAGGACGGGGTGGTCATAGCAACGCTTGACTTTCTAGTGTCGAACGACCGTACGCTGGAGTGTCAGTACGCTCCCATAAGGTTCTACTGGATGGATTGCGGCGACAACTTGATCTCAAGCGTGACCGGTGATACTGCTTTCGTAACGGCCAAGATATATGACTATGACAGTACCATGGTGTGGAACGAACTGAGACGGGATATCTATCCCGAGGACAACCGTCCATTCGGTGTGGGCACGCCGGATTCATGCGTGGTCGGCGACGGCGAAGACAAGCCTGGCCCCAAACGATGTGTCAGTTTTCGCCACGGCGGCATCGACATTGTCTGTGCCGACTCGATCGATGATCGCGGTGACATCAACCTCAACGGTGTGGTCAACGAAGTGGCCGACGCCGTGCTCTACAGCAATTACTTCGTGCATGGTATCTCCGTCTTCAACGTCAACATCGACGGACAGATCGCGGCCTCCGATGTTAACGCCGATGGTATCACACTGTCGGTAGCCGATCTGGTCTACCAGATTCGCATCATCACCGGCGATGCCCCGCCGTATCCTAAACTCTCCCCGGAACCGGCCAAGGCCGATCTTGCAAACGGTGTGCTGTCGGTCGATGGCGAGATGGGTGCAGCCTATGTCGTTGTGCAGAGTTCCATCACGCCGCATCTGTTGGCTGAGTCGATGGAGATGAAGTACAACTACGACGCCGATCATGACCTGACCCGTATACTCGTTTACAGCATGGAGAAGGATCGACGGTTCTCAGGTGGCTTCCTCGGCGGTATCGACGGCAACGTCATGACTTTGGAGATGGCCACCTACGAGGGCAGACCAGTGACGACCAAACTGGTGCCGGATGAGTTCGCGTTGTATCCCAGTTACCCGAACCCGTTCAACCCAGTCGCGACGATATCGTTCGCGTTGGCATCATCGGTGGACTATGAACTTGTTATCTATAACAGTCTCGGTCAGACGGTGAAGACCTTCAGCGACCATTCCGGTCCCGGCCTTGAGCGGATCGACTGGAACGCCTCAGGCTTTGCCAGTGGTGTTTATTTCTACCGACTGACAGCGGGTGACTTCACCGACACCAGGAAGATGGTGCTGCTGAAATAGAAGGACTTTCTGGACGAGAGGGAGTCCCTTGAAGTCAGATCTCCGTGAGGTCAGGTCTCTATGAGAAGAGAGGCCTGACCTACAAGACTGGCTTCGCGGCATGGCGCGCGAAGCGCGAGAAACACGGCTTGACCGTGTGGGCGGCGTGTCATCCGATGCGCCGGGCTTGCTGATGCTCAGAACGTGAAGTGCGATTAACTAGGTTTGTAGATTCTTCAGTCCCCCGGCTCCACAAACCACTCAGGGGCCAGTCGTTCGGTGATTGCTACGATCTTGCTGTCCAGTTCTGCTAATGCGCCGCGTTCTATCAGATCGTCGATTACGCGGTGCAACATCACCACCCGGTCACGCATGGGAATCATGGCCGGATAGTATTCATTGTTGAAGAAGATACGGAATTGTTTACGTCGATCCTCATCGGCGAGGTGATCGCCAATAGCTCGTTCAAGATCGGCACCTTTGAGTTCGGTCAGGTCCGTCTTCGGCGACGACAAGAGTTTGGTTGAATGCTCAAGGGAGTTCTCAGCCTTAAGACGCAGACACCAACATTCCATCAAGCCCATCGAGTTGACGACGAAAACATTGACCGTGACACAATCGGCTTCATGGTCTGCTTTTACACCCTCCATCAAGGGCAGGTAGTAATTGTCGGTGATGGCGCCGAAGGCAGCGATACCGCCCGCGAATGGGTCTTCGAGTATATCGTGAATTGTGAAGTGTGGTTTGTGTTCGAAACGGGCATCCTGAATCATGATGAATTCATCTTCGGTAAAATTGAATCGCTCGTTCCACTGCTTGGCCGGGTCCCGGTCTTTTCGCGACAAGGCCGACTGACTGGTCAGCATACCTATTGCCTGCCCGCCTCGCCAGACCAGCGGCAGGACCCCCACCGCCCACTCGGCCGAGCCGCCAATCTCGCCTATCATAGCGTCAAGCCTTCGTCCATTGGGGAAACTGATTCCCTCGTGACCCAGAACTACCGCCGGAAACAGGTCGCCGTCTTTGTCATAGGGGGTGGTGATTCCAGCCTCATTCAGTTGGTCCATGGCCGGGTAGTGTCGTTTGCGGTCGAGGAAGAAGGCGCTCAGTTCGTTTACCTCAGACATGCCATAGGCTGCGGCCACGGCTGCCGCGCTGTCGACCAGACTCATTTCACGAGGGTTGAAATCATGAAACCACGCCCCGGCCATCCAGCGCTGCACATAAATGTCGGGGAGGTGACGCTTGACATTGGACTCAGTCAGAAACAAGGCAGTCAGACTGGAGTGCTGCCCCGTCACCGATTTGGTGGTGCCTTCGATCACGTCGTTGCCCATCGACAGCAAAGTCACGCTGGCCGGCATCGATGTTCCGTAGCGCTGCCTATGTTGCGGTTTTCCGAACAGCGCTCCGACTGCGATGGTGGGATTGCCGCCCGCTTCGTAACCCGGTTTGACTCGTACTCCTTCGGTTATGGTGCTTTCAATGAGAACCTCTTCACCAACGGGTAAGCGCTCTGTAGTGGTTTGAAGCACCTGAGCCATGACCTGGGCGGCCGTTCGGTCGTTGTCCCTTTTGAGAGAGTTTGTCAGTTCCTTTGTGATTTGTTCTTTGGGTACTCTGTTCAAACTGCCGCGGCCGGTGAGTCCGACGGCTACGGCCGAGAGAGCCGCTGCCACAATTGCGGATTCACGCAATTGACGATTGCGTAGCGCTCCCAGGTTTGATTGCAGGTTAAACTTGTCGCAAATAACCGTCACAGCGGCAGAGTCCAATTGAAGGCCGCAGTTCCTAAGGACGGTACCATGGCGGTGATTAAACTCGATGATGCGATCTTCGTTGAACTCATGGACCTCTCGCTGTCCATCGTATACTATTCGTTGATCGGCGATGTCAAATCGCAACTGACTATTCATTGGAAATGTGCTCTGCCTGGTTTCAGGTTCAACAACCGGCCGTCGATTGTCTCGTTCGGCACTAACTCGGTCAACTTCGCGTTTGTAACAGGTAACGAACCGTGGCGCGGCAGGCAAGCATTATTATGCGATTCGATGTCGAATTTCGACCATCGCGTGTCGGAAAAGATCGCGCGACGACCATAAAAAAGACCGCTCCCGGATTACAGGAGCGGTCGAAATTGTCAACTATTGAAACCTGATGCTTTACGGAGCACAGGTCGGGGGCGGCGGTCCGCCGGTGAACATGAAGTCAACCAGGTAGACAAGGTCGGAAATGTCGATAGTGCCGTCGATACTGCCGTCAACATTACCGGCTTCCGGGCATGGTGGGGGAGGCCCACCGGTGAACATGAAGTCAACCAGATAAACCAAATCCGAGATATCGATGTTTCCACCGGCGTCATCATCGACATTGCCGCGCACCACGCAGCACTGGATGTGAACGGGGTGGACGGCCGACCACTCGGTTTGCGCTCCGAAAACATCCTTTGCCCGAACCATAACCTCGTAGTCACCCTCGGCGTAGGTATGACCGATTGTGCAGGGTGCACCCGAAGTATACGGACCATACCACTCGCTGACTTTGGAGCCATCACCCCAATCCCACTGATACTGTAGGTCATCATCGTCGACATCGGAAGTGGCGGTCTCAAACATGTATTCGACGCCATCGACACCGTTGTCCGGTCCCGCATCGACTACCGGTTGATCCGGCATACTGTTGGCCGAGACACCATTGCCGATTCGCACCGTGACTTCATAGTTGTCACCGGTGCCACCGACTTGCTCCATTCTGACTATCAGGTCCAAGTCGGGTACCACGCGTTGGCTGGAGGTGCCGATCATGTTGCGCATAGCGGTGGATGAGGTTCCGATATATAGCAGGTGGCCGCCGTCGGAATAAATCGTGGGCGTCCAGGCGGCATTGAGTTCATTGCCGCGCATACTGGCGTTGGAATTGTGACTGACAACGAGAGCTGTGTACAGGAAATTGTACGTTCCTGCGCCGTATAGACCGTGCAGCGCGACCCGCGCTGCGGGACAGCTCCCTCAGTACTTTTGCGTCAGTTCCTCCACGAACACCGTGTGCGTGTAGTCCTGATTGCTAATGTTTTGACCGGGAGCGCCCGGTGCGGCCATGGCTGCTGCCTCGGCCCAGTATGCAAAGAACGGGTTGCCCGAGGGCGGGTCGGAGTACTGGGTGTAAGGGGTGGCGTTGAACACTACCGACTGGGCCACAAGGTTGTCGGGATCAATGCTGTAAAACCCGTTGTCACTGGCGTCCCACTGAACCACGTGTGTGTACACCTCAAGGTCGTTGATGCTCAGTGTAACGGTGGGGCCAGCCCAATCCAGCATGCCGAAAGCATAGTTGTCATTGTTCAAGTCGGTGTAGCGCGACACCGGCTCCGACATATAGATCCGTAATGTCCCCTGATAGAGCGATTTCTCGCCGCCGGACACAGGCTGAACGAGTTCGATGGGATCGCCGATTAGCTCGGGCACCGGTGTGGCGTCAAAAGCCTGGGCCATCGGCATGATCGAAATCGCCACAATCAGGGCGAGAACGACCGCGAACCTAATACCGCTTTTCATGGTTGTCTCCTCTTCTTCTCTGCCTCGTTATATAAAGTAAATCCTAATTGTCCACAATAAGTGTGTTCAGCGTTTTCTAACAACGACTTACATCGAACGAAATATACTTTTTTTATCTGTCAAGTCAAGCACAAAACCGGTGCCCTCAACGCTTCAGCGACACACCCACCGTTACCATCCAGCCGTAGTAATTGTATTCCTTGATGGTTGAAGAGTTGTCCCGATACGATATCAGCAGAGACGGCTCGACATAAAAGCCTGAGATTCCATCGGGGATCGGCATTTGGGCGCTCACAAAAGCACGCGACTGGTCATCTTCACGATCATGTGGCAGGTAGGCCGGAATCCATGCATCTTCAATCTGCGGGTGCGGTATTGAGTCCAGCACCAGTGTAGCCAGATGTGTTTTGTCCCAATAACCTACGCCAAAAGTAGTAATCAATTTCGGTACAAGAAAGGTCTTGATCTTCATGAAAACGCCGATCCCTTCGTAAAGCGGCGATAAGGGGTCAAGTACACCGGAGGCAGCTCCGGCTACGATCACATTTCCGCCCGATGCGAACTTTCTGAAGGCCGCCGTTACGTTCAAGCCGGACTTAGTCCCCAAAGGTCGAGAGAAAGTGGGAGAGAAGTAGAGAGTGCGTAGTCTTCGACCATAAGACACTTCCGCCGTGTCGAGGCTGAGAGTCTCGAAATTCAAAAACTCGACCAGAATGTCTTCATCGTATCTGGTCTGGGCTGCTCCCACTTCCAGATCAAGAGCGTTGGAGCCGAAGACATTGATATTAGCGCCGGCCACGATGTCCAGTTCAATTTTATCGTTGATGACACCGTCACCGGGTACAGTTTCCGTATAGTCGGTAAACCGCCAGGAGCTATTGGCTCGTAAGTGCACTCGCGGCCTGAACTGATAACCGGTCGACAACATAACAGCATACGCGTTGGTATTGTACGCTTGCAGACTGTCGCCTGAGAAGCTCTTGCGTTCAAACTCACCCTGGATGTGCAAGGCCAGTCTGGAGCCGGGCGTCAAAGGAATGTAGGTGGCCTGCAAACCTCGTGCAAAACTGGACAGCGGGGATGTTTCTTTGTAGCGGTTGTAATCTCCGCTACCGGAAAGTTCGAGACTGCTTACGGGGTAGTACCTGAGGCCGGCATGGCCACCGGTTGAGTAATCGGTGACACGGTTTTCGACATCGAACAGGTTGCCGTTGTAACCTTCGTTGGCGCTCAACTCCACTGCCACGTCAGCTTGCACTGAGACTGCGGCCAGCGTGCAGAGCACCAGCGCCAGCCGAACTATGAGACCGGTCGGAGGGGGGAGGCTGCTCATATCCCGCAGTTACCGCCGGGACAGGCTTCGGAACCGACCAGATCTTCCCCACTGTTACTCATGAAACCTGCCGTCAAACTGCAGCGGGAGATACAGACCGAACGCGTGACGAACTTCCGTTGCCCAAAACTCTGAGACTTGGAAAAGAGTACCGGCTTGAAAGGCAGTCCGGTGGATTGGCCACCAAACACATCAGCGGCCGACGCCAGCATCTTTGGTACGACAACCGGTACGACCTGGTCGGGTACGCCGTCTTTATTGACATCGGATTCGTTGTCGTCAAATCCGTCGCCGTCCAAATCCACAAACACTTCGACGCTCTTGGCCGCATCGTCTGCCCAGATGGGCCCTCCTGTATGGATCGTTAACAGGGCTCCCATTACAATCAAGCACAACTTCAGTAATCTCACGGTCATGACGCGTCTACCTCCGAGATGTCTTTGCCGCCCGCCGCCCGCAGGCAGTACGGCTGATTACCAACCTACCCCGAATAATACACAACAATACGGCCAGAGCAAAGGTTTTTTGCTTTTGCGGCCCGCTCGTATTTACTAAAACAAGATTAAATTAGTCGTAGTTCCGCGAGTAGAAAAATAGCAAGCCCGCCGACGCGGGAGGAGGTTCGCCGACGGGCTTTCAAGAATGTAGAATCCTTGATGTCATTCCCATAACCCGGAAACCAGTTGGCAGGTTCCTTGGTAATCCTACTTCTGCTAATGGCGTACACGAACTGCCGCCAAAATGGCCGAAACTAACGTATTTCTAATGGAAAAAACTTGCATCGGGTAAACTGAGCAGGTAGTCTTCGACTCAAGAGTCAGGCAACAGTTGTCATCGCACCAGATTAATCTATGACCCTTAAGGCGGGTGGGTCGCGCTCAAGGTTAGTCATGTCGGTCGAAGTACTTTGTGCGCAGTTAGCGGTTGGTTGGCGGACACACCGTAGGGGAAAGGAAAGCGCTCATGGAAACCAGAAGTTCACACAGCATTAATCTGATCTTGGTGATATCAGTGTTTCTCATGGCGGTATTCACCGCCCGACAGGAGGAATACCTGTCTTTGATCACCCCTTTGTTTTGGCTGGTGTTGGCCGGGGCGACCTGCCTGTCTCTCTGGCTTGCCTTTAATATTTCCACCAAGCGCTTGGTATCGCTGATCTTTGTAGTAGTAGTGATAGAGTATCTCAACCAGACTATCAGCACCAACTACGAACTCTGGACTTATGCTCGTCCCTCGCTTTTGTTCTCTGTCTGGATCTGGGTACTGGCCTCCATGACCTCATTCGCGCTGGCTCAACTTGTTTTGGCCAAGGTTCTCAACCGCATAAAGACACCAATTCCCAGAATTCTGAACACGATTCTAATCGTCACCCTGGCCGGTGCCGGACTTATTCTGATGGGTCCAAGTCGACCGCTGGCCGGTCTTGAGTTCTGGGTTCTATACGTTCTGCTTTTGGCGGTGGCCGTCTATGCTTCATTCAAGATGGAGTTCTCTATATTCGTCGCCGTGGCTGTCGCAGCCATAGCGGTAGGTATACCCAGTGAATACTCCGGTTCGACCGGTAGCGATCTCTGGTCATTTCCATTTGACATCGGTTTTCCGCCATTGTATTTGGTCCTTGCCTGCTGGCCCCTGGAGATAGTGGCGCAGTATTTTCTGTCCGGACTGCTGGCTGGGGAGTCATTCCAGGTCGCTTCGTCGGCAGGGAAGACGCTTCCTTCTCAGCCTGATGGCCAAAAGCCGGCAACCATTAAGCAGCCGCCCAAGGACCAGGTGCCGCCGACACCGAACGAGAAGCATCTCAGACTACTGATGAACATCAGCGGATGGACCTATCTGGCCGTCGGCTTCGCCTTCGCGATCATCCCGGACCGGATTCTGGGGTTGATCAACCAGTTGTCAGAGTGGCTCCTGCCCAGCCTGCCCACGACAGAGCCCTCGCCCGAGAAATTCTGGTTGGCCATGACTTTTTCGATGATGATGACTATTACCGCGGCCTGTTTTATGGCGGCCAATAGTATCAGAAAGAACAAGAGCTTTGTTGTCGTTGTCCTGGTGTCCAAGACCGCCTCAGCTTTGTGTTCACTGGCCTTCTTCTTGTGGTCGGCTAAGTTCCTTGCCTATCTGGTCATCTTCGTTGTCGATGGTTCCATTTTCTGGGTCACTCTTTACTTTTATCTGAGGGCGAATCGAGCCTTTTTCGAAGCCCAAACCGCCTATCTGCGCAAGCGGCCAAAGCAACTCAAAAAGGGACCGAGAGCCACTGTGGTCTCGCTCAAAGGTCCCGACAAGTTCGCCATCTTGAAGGAAGCTCTGGACCGATCGGGGTTCGACCAGGTGCTCAACAAGAAGTTCGAAGAGTCAGGTAAAGAGAAAAGTAGCTTCGCGGTGGTAGTCAAACCCAACTTCATGTTCATGCACTCCCGCGAAGACCCCTCGACCTATACCGACCCGACCTTGGTCGAAGCGCTCGTAGACCGTATTGCGGCCCTTGGATACACCAACATCACCCTGGTCGAGGCTCAGAGCACCTATGGCAACTACTACACCAACCGCGAGGTTCTTTCCGTGGCCGAATACGTCGGATACTCAACCGCTGGAAACTATCGCATTGTCGATTTGACCCAGGAGAAAGTTCCTTATGACTACGGTGGTCGTCTGGGATTGCATGTTGTCGGGCCGACCTGGCGAGATGCCGACTTCCGTGTATCATTCGCCAAGAACAAGACACATGTTTTCTGTAACTACACCCTGACCCTCAAGAATATTTACGGCACACTGCCTGAGCAGAATAAACTGAAAGAGTACCATACCAAGCGCGAGTACGACTGGCCGACCATCGAAACGCTCAAACACTTCCCGGTCCATTTCGGGATCATCGATGCCGTTATCAGCGCCGACGGACAGTTTGGGGTCATCGTTGATCCGTCGCCGCGACAAACCGACACGATAATCGCAGGCGACAACCTCTTGGCTGTCGACTGGGTGGGTGCGTCCAAGATGGGACTCGATCCGGACGATCCTCACGTGGGCAGGTTCCTGCCGCTGGCTCAGGAAGCGTTCGGGAAACCGGAAATCACATGGGTGGGTGACCAGTCTGTCTACCGGCCCTGGGACAATGTCAGCAATGTCATCATCCAGTCATTGGATTTGATCGAAGAAGCCTATCACTTCAGCAACTGGTGGTTCACCGGACTGACGGCGATGGACAGCCACTTCAAGCTTAAGAAGCAAAAGTGGCCGATCTATCTGCTGCGATTAATACTGGCGCCGTTTAAGCGCCTGCTCTATCGGCACGACAAGTTGACATAGGGCGGACGCCAAGCGGAGCGCGGACATCGCTCCGCGCTCAGGCGCGCCCGGACAGCGCATGCAGGTCCGCCCCCGACGGACGCTGGAAAATGCGCAGACCAAACTGAGGCGCTATGGCCAGAAGATGGTCAAATATGTCCGACTGAATATCCTCAAACCTGACCCAGTCCTGATCGTTGGAAAAAACATACATCTCAATAGGCAAGCCGTGATCGCCGGGCGGAAGCTGCCGCACCAGAAATGTCATTTCCTGATGGATCTTTGGATGGTTCTTCAGATATTCAACCATGTAGGCGCGAAAGGTCCCGACGTTGGTAAGGCGTCGACTGTTGATCAAGTCCTGCGGGTCGTCGGCATGTTGGGCGTTGTGTTCGGTCAATTCAGTGCGCTTGGTTTTCAGATAGGTCTTGAGCAGGTTGATCTTCTCAAACCGATGGAGCATCGAATCATCGCAGAAACGGATACTGTTAACGTCGATATTCAGTGAGCGTTTGATTCTGCGTCCACCAGACTCACTCATCCCGCGCCAGTTCTTGAATGTGTCGGAGATCAGAGCATAGGCCGGAATCGTCGAAATCGTTTTGTCCCAGTTTTGCACCTTGACCGTGTGCAAGGTGACGTCGATCACGTCGCCATCGGCGCCGAACTTGGGCATCTCTATCCAGTCACCGATGCGCACCATATCGTTCATCGAAAGCTGCATGCTGGCTACAAAACCGAGTATGGAATCCTTGAATACCAAAATCAACACCGCTGTCATGGCTCCCAGTCCGGTCAGTATGCCGGTGGGATCGCTATCGAGCAGGATAGCTACAACATAGATACCTAAGAAAACAAAGATGATGATCTTGGCCACCTGAACGTATCCCTTGATCGGCCGGTCGCGCGAAGTTTCAAGCGACCGATAGATATCCACGGCAGCATTGAGAAAGGCGTTTATTACCAACAGACCGGCCAGCACCATGTAGGCGGTAGAGAACCGCTGGATGGCTCCCATTATCGGCGGAAATAAGTTGGCCACATAGTAGATCACCAGAGCCGGGGCCAGGTGCGAGAGCCTGGAGAAAAACCGATGCTCCAGAAGGACATCGTCCCATCGCGTGCGACTCCGTTTGACGACATAGGACACGGCCACCAGCAGAATTCGACGCGCCACAAAGTGCGCCAGCCAGGCCGCGATGATTGTGGCCACGATCAGACTTGCCCATCCCAGCGGCTCAGCGATACTCTCCGAGATACCCTGTCCGGTAAACCAGTCTCTTGCATTATCGAGCATACATGACACCTTTGTCGAATTGAGTTATCACCAACATGGTGGCAAAAAGAGAGCCTGCGGCTTCCAACGCAACTTTCAAATTAGTTATGGGCGCACGATAGTATGATCGGGTGGGTGACAGACGTCCTCATCTTCCTCTTTCCCGCGCCCCCCGTACTCGGCAGATGCCCACACTCCCGTTTCCGTGCCCGGCAGACGTCCACATCTGCCGCTCTCATCTTGACAACCTGGCTATGATTATCTACATTACCATGTGCTCTAGCCTTTGAAAAAGCAAGGGATCCGGTAACCTGAGGAGGCGATTAATGTCCAACACTTCAAGAAGCGTGGTGTGGCTTGCGGCAGTGGTGACTCTGTGTGCTTCTGCGGCTGCTGTCGACCAATCCGTCACCGTGACCCGCAACATCGCGTCAATGCCGTTGGCTTTCACGGAAAACAGGGGGCAGTGGGACGATCGCGTTCTGTTCCGCGCCAACGCCTCAGGAGCCAAGATGTGGTTCACTACAGGCGGCGCATACTACCAATTCACCAGGCGAGTTCCTGTAGGCCAGGACCCTCGTAATCCTGACGAACACAGTGGGCGGCTGAACCGTGTCACCCTGAGCGCAGTCGAAGGGCAAGTGTCCCGATCTGAAGGTGTCACCCCGAGCGGAGTCGAGGGGCGACCTCACCAACCCGACAGTATCGAATCTATCGCCATCAAAACCTCTTTCGTCGGTGCAAATCCCAACCCTCAGATGACCGGCATAGATGCCATGGGGTACAAATGCAACTACTTCATCGGCAACGACCCGGACGAGTGGCACACCGATGTCCCCAACTTCGAGGCGATCATCTACGAAGATATCTATCCCGGTATCGACCTGAAATACTACGGTAACGGCAAACAGATGGAGTACGATTTCATCGTCTCACCGGGCGCGGACGTTGCGCAGATCCGTGTGCAATACGAAGGGGCGAAATCCGTCACGGTCAACTCGCGGGGTGATTTGATTGTGGAGACGGAGTGGAACACGATCACGGAAGCCCGTCCGTTTGTCTATCAGGACGACGGTGCGACACGCCGCGAGCTTGCCGGTATGTACGTTTTACTGGATGATAACACCTTCGGTTTTGAGTTGGGCCACGACTACGACCCTGCCATTCCGGTCGTAATTGACCCGACAATCGAATACTCCAGCTATCTTGGGGGTAGTGCCGACGACACTTGTTGGGCTATCGCGGTAGACAACAGCGGCATGGCTGTTGTCACAGGCGGTACTTATTCATCAGACTTTCCGATCGAGACCCCCTACCAAATAAACCAGGGGGATCAAGATGCCTTCGTGACAAAACTGAACAGCACGGGCGACGGTCTGATCTTTAGCACCTATCTGGGCGGTGGCAGTGTAGACAGGGCTCGGGCTATCGCGGTAGACGCCAACGGTCATGCCTTTGTGACGGGTCATACGTTTTCGTCGGACTACCCGACCGAAAACCCTTTTCAAACGGTACAGGGAGAAGCAGATGTCTTTGTGACGCAACTGAACAGCTCGGGCAACGGACTGATTTACAGCACCTATTTGGGTGCCAGCGGTTGGGAATATGGCAATAGTATTGCATTGGATGATAGCGGCCATGCTTTCTTGACGGGGAATACTCTATCAAGCAACTTTCCGACCGAGAATCCCTATCAGATAGACCCCGGACTAAACGCAACGGACGCATTTGTGACCAAGCTGAACAGTTCAGGCAATGGCCTGATTTACAGCACGTATCTGGGCGGCAGTTACATCGACTACAGTTGGTGTATCGTAGTAGACGACCGAGGCAGTGCTTTCGTGGCAGGCTACACGTTTTCGTCGGATTTCCCGACGAAAAACCCTTTTCAAACAGATCAGGGTGAAAGGGATGTCTTTGTAACCAAGTTTAACAGCACGGGCGACAGCTTGATCTACAGCACCTACCTGGGCAGTAGCGGAGCGGACGTGGGCGCCTATATTGCAGTGACCGACAGCGGCAACATCATTGTGACGGGCTCTACATGGTCGTCGGACTTTCCAGTCCAATACCCTCTCCACCTACATCGGGGTTATTATGACGCTTTTGTTACCATATTGAGTGGGGCTGGAGACAGCCTGATTTACAGCACCTATCTGGGCGGCACCGATCATGATTACGTCTTCGGCGCCGCTGCGGACGGTCAGGGCAACGCTATCGTAGCGGGCTACACTGATTCACGTAACTTCCCGACCCTTAACCCCCTTCAAACTGACCCGGGAGACAACGTCAACGCGGACGTCTACTTAACGGTACTGGACGGTTCCGGCAAAGGCCTGCTCTACAGCACCTATTTGGGCGGCGGCGGCAGGGACAGAGGTCACGGTTTGGCGCTTGACGACAGTGGCAACGTATACGTGACTGGGTCTACTGACTCCCCAGATTTTCCGACCTCCGATCCCTATCAAACATATCAGGGAGGCGGTGATGGTTTCGTTGCCAAACTTAGCGGCCCCTTTGGCTGCTGCATACCGCCGATCCGAGGCGATGTCAACCTCATGAGTGAATACCCAAACATCGCGGATGTCACGTGGCTTGTTTTTTACATGTTCGAAGAGGGCGAACTTCCTCCCTGTTGGTCGGAAGCCAACGTCGACGGTGTTGGTCCCGATGATGTAAACGGAGTTAACATTGGCGATCTGGTATATTTGGTTGACTACCTGTTCCATATAGGCCCTGAGCCGGTGGCGTGTCCGTAGCCAGTAGGGCAGCATCCCTGTGATGCTGCAGACGTGTCGTCACAACACCGTAACCAGCATTCCCGTGCTCGGTAGATGTCCACATCTGCCGCCATCTCATGCCGGGTGGCCGTCTCAAACCTCGTTTGGGACGGGGGATTTATTGAGCCACCCCCAAACCGAGTTTGAGCGTGCCACCCAGAGCCGCGAAGACCGACGCCCATGCGCCAGCTACAACACCGTGACCAGCATCACGCCTAGCATGGCCAGGCCGATGCCGATCAATCGGTACCGGGTGATCGGTTCCTTCAGGAATAGTACCGCGAATATGAATATGAAAACAGAAGCTGTCTGATTCAACGCCGAGGCAATAGATGCCTGCGTAAACTTCATCCCGCCCAGCCACAAAACCATCGCCAGGAATCCTCCCATAATCGAGCCGCTCAGTGTGTAAACCCAGCGCTGTTTGGACTTGACCGACTGTATGATCTCCCGCCGCTTCTTGTGTACCGCCACAGCAATCAACAACACCGCCACTCCTCCAACCAGTCGCACCTCGGTGACCCAGAGCAGGGGGGAGCGATCCAGAAGCGGTTTGATCATCACGATCCCGACGCCGTTGGCTATCTGAGCCAGGATTCCCCAGATCATTCCCTCGGCGATCTGGCGGCGGGTGAGGCCGTTCGACTGTCGTTCAAACGATGCGGCCAACACCGCCGACACAATCAGCCCGGCGCCAAAAACCTGCCACAGCGTCAGCGTTTCGTTGAGGTAGAACATCGACAGCACAATGATAAACGGGCTGTAAAGGCAGACGACAATGGACATGAGTCCGGCGCCCAACCGGTTGAGACTCTTAAAGTAAAGCGTGTCAGCTAAACCGATACCCAAAGCCCCGGAGGCCAGCAGCAGAATATAATCCCAAACGGGCACCGACCGAAAGAGCGATTCACCCAGTATCCACATGGTGGGCAGAAAGAGCAGGAGTGCAAGCAAATCCTTGAACAGGTTCAGCCCGATAGGATGTACGGTCTCGCCGCTCTTCTTGAACAGGATTACAGCTCCCGCCCAAACGACCGCCGTCAGCAGGGCGATAATCTCTCCGAAGTGTGGCTCTATAAAACTCAACCTCTGACTCTCACTCTATCCCTGCGCGATCATCGCACAATGCCGGACAATGTAAGGAATCTGCCCAGATTGTCCAAGGGCCATATATGGCTTTCTCGCGCCCCCGCTGTCATTCCCTCGCAGGTGGGGTGCCGCCGGAATCGACGAGCCCGAAGACGGACCCGCCCTACAAGAGCAACCCGGTTGCGAAAAGCCACGATTGGCCGTACATTCGCTAGCTGGATGGTGAAGGTAGAATGACACCGATTGAACTCTATTACCCAATCTTTGGTCTGATCCTTTCGGCGCTGCTGGTCCTGTTACTAATTACATGCATGCGTGAGAAGCGATTCAAGGCTGCGGGCAAAGCGGTATTGTTGCTGGCGGAGTTCAACGTCGTTTGGGTCGGCTGGTATCTGCTGGTGGGAACGCACTCAGCGCTGTTATTGATTCCACCGTCTATCGCTGTACTTGGTATCGTTGTATTCTACTGGCCGACCGGCAAACCGGTCCCATTGTCCATCGGCGTGATAACCCAGCGTGTAGACGAACGCGACGTCGCTTTCGCCCGCGAAGAGTACCAACCGGGAACGGCGAGGTACGACGAGTATTACGGCGCCCACCCCCGTCTAAAGGACGCCGATGACCGCATGCGTCGACTACCCGAACTTCTGGCGCCCGGTGGGAAGTACTATGACGGTGCCGTGGCCGCTCTGGTCTCCTCTGACTTCCGCGAGATCGAAGCGATGACTACAACCGTTGACGGCCAGGTGGCTGTTGAACCGGAGGCCGTCGAACCGGGGGAGATGACGGCGTGGGTCAAGCGGGAGATGCTTGCGATGGGTGCCGACGAAGTCGGGATTGCGAAACTGAATCCGATGTACGTTTACTCGCATGTGGGGCGTGGGCCGGAAGCCTGGGGGCAGCCGATTGTCAACGCTCACAAATATGCGATTATGTTCTCACTGGAGATGGATTACTTCGATGTTGAAAAGGCGCCACGTCTGCCGATCACGCGCGAAACGGCCAGGCGCTACAAGCAAGCCGCCCGGATTTCGATCGGTCTGGCGCGACGAATTCGCGAAATGGGCTATCCGGCCCGTGCCCATATTGCAGGCAGCAACTACCAGATCATGTTGCCGCCGGTGGCCCACGATGCGGGACTTGGAGAGTTGGGGCGAATGGGCTATTTGATCTCGCCGAAATCCGGTGCCCGTGTCAGACTCGGCGGTCTCACAACCGATCTTCCGTTGTTGAATGATGAACCAATAACATTTGGCGTACAAGACTTTTGCGATAAATGCCTAAAGTGTTCCATTAATTGTCCGTCAAGCGCTATCCCATCGGGCGGGAAGGTCAATGTCCGTGGGGTAGAGAAGTGGCAGCTCAATATCGAACAGTGCATTCAGTACTGGCGCGTCATCGGCACCGACTGCGGTTTGTGTATGAAGGTCTGCCCCTACAGCCATCCACCAACCTTCATTCACAATCTGGTTCGCTCGGGTTGTCGAAGGTCATCATTGGCCCGCCGGATTTCTATTTGGGCCGACGATTTCTTCTATGGTCGCAAACTGCGGTTGCCAATCCCTCCCGCGTGACTGTCAAAGTTCCGCCTGAGACTGCCGATATTAGCATTGTGTAGCAGTACTTCGTCGAACCTGTCCGACTTCTTGAGGTCCGCTAATGCCGGTGTCCAAAGCAACCAAATCCGCCGTTAAGAAAGAGCTTCTGAAAGGTGAGCCGCTCATGGACCTGGCTGCGACCAAGGAAGAGCTTCTGCGATGGCTGGAACAGTGGCCGGCGCCGGGCGACAAAGAGGCCGGTTGGGAGGAAATGGTCCGGGAGTTTCCGGCTGAACCTGAGGATGCCAAGTCGGAGAAAGGGACCTGTATTCGTCTGACAGTGCGTTTGAACACCGGAACCAATCGCTACATGATCACGCTACTTGAGTCGCTCGATCCCCAGAGTCGGGGCGTCTATTTCGCCACTGTTCATGTCAACTGGAAAGAGGTTGAGTATCGCAGACAGGAAGCAGTCGAGCAATCGTATGCCGGACAATTCGACGGCTCACTGAAGGCCAAGCATAATCTGTGGACACAGACTTTCCGTGCCAAGGATTTAGCCAAAGCGCTCAACAGTTGCGCCATTGCCATCCTGGGTCATGAACTGATCTCGCAACCGAAGCCCGCAGAACCGGGCGAGCGCATTCCCCACGATCTCGTAGCCCCGCCGGACTTTCCCAAGACTGTTGACGAATAAACAGGCCTGCCTACCAAGCAACAAACTTCCGACCCAAGTGCAGGGCAGGCGAAGTTGGGGTCTGGGACTACATCGCTGCGCCGAAGGTCAGCATAATCATCCGAGCGTCGTCACCGAGGGAGCGGCCTATTCCCTCCAGCCACCTTAGTTCGAGATTGAACGTCCTTTTTCCGGAGCCGCTATGCATTCCGAAGCCGCCGCCCAGATAAGCATCCGACCTCCACCTTTCACCCAGATACATGCCCAGACCGCCGGTACCCACGAAGAAGTATGTTCGCACGGGCGAGCGGTGCCGACCGAGGTTCCATTTCAGGTCCAAGCCAACAGCGTAAGCGTGCAAATCCGTGGGCAGGCTCAAGCCCTCGTTATTCGCACCTTTGTAGAACATGGCTGAAGCCCGGGCCACCACTTCGTTCAATTGGGAGTAGACTCGCCCCAGACCGATGCTGAGATGATAACCGGGGTCCCTGCCGTCAAGCTGGTGTTCTCCAAAGCAAAACCCCACTCCGGCGTAGGCTTTCCCATAGGGCACTTCTCTGGCATCCACACTCACGAATCCTGATGTAAGTACGATCAGTGTAACAAAGCTGCGAAAAAGCATACTGTATAATCCCAGCCGTCACCGGCTATCAAAACCAACTGGCAATAGGGGAGCCAGGCCCAGCCTGTTTGGAAGATTTCTGTTGAGTGTCAAGTCTTGTGTTGTCATCGTTGAATTCCAGCGGTGCTTCGTTCACTGTTGTGCATTGTCGTCATTCGTCACCTCGTGGCAATCTGAAAGCCAAGCGACAGATTGGTCACGCGCATTTGATTGGCATCAGGCCAATTGTCCTTGATAGTCACCACATTGATCGAGCTTACCTGTGCAAAAACGCAGAACTTCCCCGATAGACGCCGCTCTATTCCGACACCGAGGTGATAGTAAAAAGACTCGCGGCCCCGGAGGTCCCACAGAGTTGCTGAGTTGCCGTGCTCATCAAGCTCCGACGTATCATCCAGCGGCTGCCACACGACAGCCACGCCAATGTCACCGAAGATGTATGGCCTGAATAGTCTGCCGGAACGCCCCGGAGTCCATTTCAAGCCGGTGCCGGCCGTTGCCAGTCCGATGGTGTGCCCACGATAGTCGGACCCTCGGCCGGGGAATCCGGTGTAGGATACTTGGATGAGAAACCTAAGTCCTTTGGCCAAACGGTGGTCGAAACCGATCACGCCGCCCAGGCCGGTCGAGTAATTGTCGTCAAAAGGGTCTGGTGTACCCGGTAATGCGAATTGCACCGTCGCCCAGAAGCCACCATAGTTGACCGGCATGCTATCGGTGGGCGCAGACACTTCTCCGCAGGCCGCCGTGACCGGTAAAGTCAACAAAGCAACCAGACAGGTACCAATCAAGTGTTTGTGCACGTATTCCTCCCCGGTCCGAATCCTATCCGCACCTACATCAGACGGACACCACCGGTCACCGCCCAGAACCGAAGCGGCTTGTCAAAGACAGTGTTGGCTCCATCGATCTGAATCGTGGTGTAGCGCGCCTCGGCATAAAGGCTCACTTTGGGAAACAACGAGTATATCACGCCGCCGCCGAACCGGTAGTAAAACTTCGTCTGATCTTCCAGCCCCAGCACGTCCTCCCAGAACCGGGCTGTGCCGACCTTGGTCAAAGGCGGCCAGTCAAAATCCGTTTGAGTTACTTTGGCCATACCGATGCCTGCCACCCCGTATGGTTTGATCGGAATCATCGGTAAACTTGGTTTCACTTTTGCATTCACCCCGAACATCGCCGCCTTGATATCCCCGCCGCCGACCCGGCCAAGGGTGGCGTCTCCGCTCTTTGTGAAATCGGATGTGAAGGTGTGGTAGTCGAAACTACCGACCAATTCGACCATCGGCGCCACGCTGTAGCCAACACCGGTTGTCATGTGCCAACCTATCTTGTACCAGCCATCGAAAGTTGGCGGTTTGTGCTGTATACTCAGGCCGCCACCGGCGTAAACTTTGATAGGGCTGGGTAATTGTGCCGAGACGGTCGTTGCCAGGATCAAGATTGTAGTCAGTGTCGTGATAGCTTTCATTGCTGTGATGCTGCGCATTGTCAAAACCTTCCCTTGTTTTTGTGGACCAATGTATATGCAATCGCGGCGGGTGGGTCAAGCTAAACTGTGGGCGGCAATTGTGCTGCTTAGAGTTTCGCAGGGTCCTGATCTCAACGCAGTCTGGATTGTGACCCTGCGATTCTCGGCACTGTTTTGTGTGAGAGCAGCCTCCTGAACCATCGGTCACAGGCTCGTTTTCGGCGAAGGCAGGAACCGGAGGAACTTGCCATTGCGACGCAGCCTGCCTGTTTGGGGCGGACCGATCACGAGCAGATGTAAGGTGGACTCCGTCCTCGCCTGCGAGCCACACTCGGATGTGATCCGGCATTGGGGACGGCAGCGCGCGAAGCGCGACATGGCCTGAGTGTGTCACCCTGAGCGCAGTCGAAGGGTGCTCTACAACCTGATCCCAAACGATACAGTGATCAACCGGGTGCTGGTCTCCTCGGTTATGTCTTCCATGAAGGTGTAGTAACGGGCCTCAAGAAAAGTCCGTGTAAACTCCAGACCAGCGCCGAGGATCCTGTAGGTTTCCGTGTGCGATGGGAACTCATGTGTTTGTTCAAGCCCGAAAGCGTTGACTGTGACGTCCTCAATGTCAAACTGAGCCCTACCGAAGCCACCCAGCAGGTAGGGGTTGGACGTAAACACGCCGAGGTTGAGTTTGAGCTCAGCGCCGTACATTATCATCGACAGATCGCCGCCGGTAACATCGATCGTGCTCTGATCGGGCAGGATGCTGTTTAGTGACTCGGCTGAATACTTATGGTAGCTGCCCCTGGCTACCAATTCCATGCGCGGGAAAATCGAAAATCCCAGACCACCACCGCCGTGGTATCCATACTTGTAAAGGTCCTTGAAGTCCTGTTGCGGCATGGAAGCTCCACCCTGCAAGTACACGCTGAAAGGTTTGGAAGGAGTCTGTCCCATGGCTGAAGTAGCAATCGCAGCAACCAATGCTATTATCAGGACTGTCTTGGTCATAATATCCTCCGTTTCTGAGAGTCTTACAAAATCCTTTTCCAAGACTAGCCGCATCGCACGGCTCGATCAACCAAAAACTGTAGGTGGTTCCAGCGGGCGGCATGGACAGTTTTATGTCTAAAAATAGATATTGTGAAAGAGTTCACTTGCTTTTCGGCGGCCCATTTATTTTATATAGGCCGAGGAAAGTGACGTATAACAGCATTGGAGGTATATAGAATGGCAGCAAGGAACGAAGCCTATATAGTGTCAGCCTGTCGCAGTGCCATAGGCACGCTACATGGTGGACTGGGATCATTCACCGCGCCGCAGCTTGGCGCCTTAGCCGTGAAAGAAGCGATCCAGCGCGCCGGTGTCGACGGCAACGACGTCGACGAAGTAATCATGGGCCAGGTGGTGCAGGGTGGCAGCGGCCAGGCGCCGGCTCGCCAGGCTGCGATCAATGCCGGACTGCCGCCCAGTTCAGCCGCGTTGACCATCAACAAAGTGTGCGGTTCCGGGCTCAAGGCCGTCATGCTGGCCACGCAGGCGATCCGAGCCGGCGATGCCGATGTTTTCATCGCCGGTGGTATGGAATCAATGTCCAACACACCCTACGTGCTGCAACAGGCCAAGACCGGTCTGCGCTGGGGACACAAGAAGCTCGACGACATTATGGTCTCGGACGGACTCTGGGATAGTTTCAACGATTTTCACATGGGCTGTGCGGCCGAGATCGTCGCCCGGCAGGAGTCTATCTCGCGCGATGAACAAGACGCCTTTGCGCTCGGTTCACACCAGAAAGCAGTTGCCGCCCAGACCGACGGGAAGTTCAAAGATGAGATATTCGATGTAGAAGTGCCCCAGCGCAAGAAGGACCCCATCATTTTCAATAGCGACGAATGCCCGCGCGCCGATATATCCATTGAGAAGCTGGCCAAGCTTCGTCCCGCCTTTGAGAAGGACGGCACGGTCACGGCCGGCAATGCGCCCGGTCTGAACGACGGCTCTTCCGCTTCGGTGGTTGTCTCCGAGGGATACCTCAAAAACAAGAACCTGACCCCTCTGGCGCGAGTGGTGGATTATGCAGTCGCCGGTACCGAGCCGAAGCTCTTGTTCTATGCTCCCATCTACGCCGTACAGAACCTCATGAAGAAGATGAACGTCGACATTAACCACTGGGACCTGATAGAAGCCAACGAGGCTTTTTCTGTGCAGGCGCTGGCCGACGGCAAAGCGCTCGGTTGGGATTGGGATCGCGTCAATGTCCACGGTGGCGCGGTGGCCCTGGGGCATCCCATTGGCGCCTCGGGTACAAGAGTGCTGACTACGTTGATCTATGCTCTTAAAGATCGTGGATTGAAAACTGGGATGGCAACGCTTTGTCTCGGTGGCGGCAACGCCGTGGCCCTGGCTATTGAAATGTGCTAAGATACTAATTGTGGGAGATAAGATAGTGAATGTCGATGATATCACAAGAGTGACGGTGGTCGGCACCGGCACCATGGGCAACGGTATCGCCCAGGTGTTCGCGGCCAAAGGCTATGAAGTCGACATGGTCGACATCAAACAGGAGTTTCTTGATCGCGCGCTGGGCGGGATTACCAAGAGTTTCGACCGACTGCTCAAAAAGGAGAAGATTACCGAACAAGACAAAGCAGCCGCACTGGGTCGTCTGCATTTGTCGACGGATTTGTCGGTGGCCGGGGATTCGCAATTGGTGATCGAAGCGGTTACCGAGAATCTCGAGGTCAAGCTGGGCATTTTCAAGAAACTTGAAGATGTCTGTCCGCCGGAGACGCTGTTCGCCTCGAACACTTCATCGCTGCCGATCACGCAGTTGGCCGCCGCGACCAAAAGACCAAGCCGGTTTGTCGGCATGCACTTTATGAATCCGGTGCCGATGATGGAATTGATCGAACTTATCCGAGGCATCGCCACTTCGGATGAGACCTTTGATCTGATTAAAGAACTCTCGACCAAACTTGGCAAGACGCCGGTCGAAGTGAACGATTTCCCCGGCTTCATTGCCAATCGCATTTTGATGCCGATGATCAACGAGGCGATCTTCGCCCACATGGAGGGCGTGGGTACGGTGGAGGCGATCGACGAAGTTATGAAACTGGGCATGGCCCATCCGATGGGTCCCCTGACCCTGGCCGACTTTATCGGGCTGGACATTTGTCTGGCCATCCTCGAAGTGATGCACGAAGGGCTCGGGGACCCCAAGTATCGACCCTGTCCGCTGTTGAAAAAGATGGTCCAGGCCGGTTATCTCGGTCGCAAGAGCGGACGCGGTTTCTATAATTACAGCAGTTGAGGAGACTGTAGATGGATTTTAGACTTTCAGAAGACGATTTGGAATTGAAACAGATGGCGCGTGAGTTCGCCGAGAAGCGGCTATACCCACACGCTGAAGAATACGACGAAAAGGAAACCACGCCGCGAGAATTGATCGACGAAGCAGGTGAACTGGGCTATCTCGGTTTCACCGCCTCTGAAGAATACGACGGCATGGGTTTGAGCGCGGTTGCTTTTGGTGGTGTCCTGGAAGAAATCTGCGCCGGTTGCGCCGGCTTTGGCATCCTCGTGTCGGTGCACAATTCACTTTGTTGCGAGATCGTGGATAAGTTCGGCTCCGTTGACCTCAAAAAGAAGTACCTCACGCGCATGGTCACCGGCGAATGGGTAGGCGCCTACTGTCTCACCGAGCCTGATGCCGGTACCGATGTGACATCGATCAAGACGACGGCCGAAGACAAAGGCGATCATTATCTGGTCAACGGCACCAAGGCTTTTGTCACCTCCGGCGGTCTGGCCGGAGCATTGATAGTGTTCGCCCGGACCGACTCTGCAGGGGGGCACAAGGGGATTAGTTGCTTTGTTGTCGAACCCGGCAGTGATGGTGTCACGCTGGGTAAGCCGGAGAAGAAGTGCGGCATGAAAGCATCCGATACGCGGGAGATCAACTTTGCCGATGTCAAGGTTGCCAAAGAGAACATGCTGGGCGAACCGGGCGACGGTTTCAAAATGGCCGTTACGATTCTAAACTCCGGACGGCTGGGTGTTTCTTTTCAGGCTATCGGAATCGCACAGTCGGCTTTGGATGAAGCGATCAAGTACTCCAAGGAGCGCAAGCAGTTCGGTCAACCGATTGCCGCCTTCCAGGCCATCCAGTTCAAAATCGCCGACATGGCCACCCGCCTGGATGCCGCCCGGTTGCTGGCCTATCGCGCCGCCGAAATGAAGGACAGGGGAGAGCCCTGCCATCGCGAGTGCTCCATGGCCAAGCTGTTCTGTTCGCAGATGGCCAACTATGTCGTCAACGAAGCGTTGCAGATTCACGGCGGCTATGGTTACATGAAAGAATACCCGGTCGAACGATACTTCCGCGACGCACGACTCACAGAAATCTATGAAGGCACCACTGAAGCACAGCGGATGGTCATCTCACGCGACATACTTAAGGACTAAACAGTGCTTGAGAAAAAACACCACGAGTATAGAGAAAAAGTCCAGGCTTTCATAAACGAGCAGATAGCTCCCCGAGCCGCCGATATCGATCTCGAACAACGCTTCCCAACCGAATGCCTGGCGCCGATGGCCGATTTCGGTCTCATGAGCATGTTGATCTCCGAAGATTACGGCGGGCAGCCCATAGACACCGTCAGCTACTCGATAGCCGTCGAGGAAGCATCCCGCGTCTGTGGTTCGACCGGTATCACACTGGCCGCGCACAACTCGCTCGGCTGTTTCCCGGTGGTAGCCTTCGGCAACGAGGGCCAGAAGAAAAGATACCTGCCGCGCGCGGCCAAAGGGGAAATGCTCGCCTTCGGTTTGACCGAACCGGAAGCCGGCTCCGATGCAGGCGGCACCAAGACCTACGCCGAGCGCAAAAACGACCATTGGATCGTCAATGGATCGAAGTGTTTTATTACAAATGCCAGCTACGCTATCGCGACCGTTGCCACAGCCAAGACATCCACCGACCCGAAAGATCCCACTATCACCGGTTTCATTCTCGACAAAGAGATGGACGGTTACTCAGTCGGTAAAAAAGAAAACAAGATGGGCCTGCGCGGCTCCGACACCGCCACCCTCCACTTCGACGATGTCAAGTTAACCGATGACTACCTCCTCGGCAAAATGGGGGATGGATTCAAGCAAATGTTGATCACGCTCGATGGTGGTCGCATTTCTATCGGCGCCATGGCGCTCGGATTGGCCCAGGGTGCGTTGGACTGTGCGCTAAAGTATGCCGCTGTCACCAAAGAGGACGGCAAACCGATCGGCTTCCGGCAGGGGATAGGTTTCGAACTGGCCACGATGGCTACCGAAATCGAAGCAGCCCGCTTGTTGATCTATGAAGCCTCCATGATGAAAGATGCCAAACTGCCGTTTTCGCGCAACTCAGCCATGGCCAAACTATATGCCTCCGAAGTTGCCACGCGCTCAGCCGCCAAGGCAGTCGACATACTGGCCGAGGTCGGCTACTACACCGGTCCCTACCCGGCCGAACGAATCTGGCGCGATGTCAAACTGTGCGAAATCGGCGAGGGGACTTCAGAGATCCAACGCCTGGTCATTTCCCGCGACTTGCTAAAGAGCGTGAAAGAGGCGTAGGCTGCCCGCCGCGTCATCCTTAGACTCCGCTCAGGGTGAGTTTGCAAAGGTGCGAAGGGCAAGAAACCCATTTATGGGTGTCATTCCGGGCCTTGACCCGGAATCCAGTTCCGAACTCAAAGACTGGATTCTGGCCTTCGCCAGAATGACACCGGTGGGCAAGTTGGCCCCTCCACAAATGGGTCCGTTTTCCCTATTATTGATTCCCCGATGTTAGCGTCGGTAGCGGTCTTGTTGGAGGGTAACAAAACCGGAAGAACCCACCTGCCGCAGAGCCTCTGGGTGGGCTACCGAAGTTCATCCTTCGACTGCGCTCAGGACGACACGGTCAAGCCGTGGACGACACGGTCAATCCGTGGACGACACGGTCAAGCCGTGTTTCTTCCCCTTGCGGGGCAGGGGTGTCCACCAACGAAGACAGTGTCGGGCGGGGTCGCTCGACACCACCCAAGACACAGAATGGATGCCGGATCGAGTCCGGCATGGCGGGCAAGTGAGATTGCCGCGTCGTCGCGCGTGGCGCGGGACTCCTCGCAATGACGGCGGGGCGCGCGTAGCGAGGGTATGTGATTCATCACCCCCAAACAGGGTTTGAGGGTGCACCCAAGTGAAGCAGGTCAGGGGCCCTGCGCTCCTGACCTACAAGACTGACAACGCGCGAAGCGCGAAAGAGTGATTTATCACAAGAAAGTGATTTATCACAAAAAGGACAGCGCCATGAGGCGCTGCCCTTTGTCGCAAGGCGCTACAACGACAGTCTACTTCAGCAGTATCATCTTCTTGGTATCGCTGAACTGAGTAGTCGTCAGACGATAGAAGTAAACACCACTGGCCGCCGTACCACCTCGGTCGCTCTTGCCGCCCCAGGTGACCTCATGCTTACCCGCTTCAAGACGGGCGTTGACGATTGTCGCCACCCGTTGACCCAGCATGTTGAAGACATCCAGCCGAACCTCGGACGACTTCGGCAAACTGAAGGCAATCGTCGTCGACGGGTTGAACGGGTTGGGGTAGTTGTCACCCAGATCGTATTCATCCGGTAACGCCTCTTCTTCAACCGCGCTCAAATAGACGGCTCGACCTGCAGCATCCACGGCCATGGCAGAGGTTACGTCATAGCGACCGTCAAGCATTAGCAGGACTTGCTCACCGGAAGCTATCAACTCACCGCCGTCGAGATCGAGGATACCTATGCGCACCTCACGTTCGTCGAAACCGGCCACCATATCGACATGATCGTCGATCAGTTTTTCAACCTGCAGGGCGCCATCGCCGAGCAGATCAAACTGCAGACCACGGATTGCAACCTCGGAATCGAGACGAATCGTGGTCTTTTCACCATCGTAGGTGAACTTAAGGGCGCTCTCTTCACTAATCGCCGCCGCCTTCACCAGTGGCGCTTGCTGCCCGCAGTCGAGCGGCGCTTCACCACCGGTGAACATGAAACTGACCAGCATGACCAGGTCGGAAATGTCGGGTTCGGAACCATCGCCGTTGATGTCGGCCTCTTCCATACATTCCGGGGCCACGCCCGAGGTGAACATGTAGGCGACCAGTTCAACCAGATCGGAGATGTCAGGGTCGGAACCGTCATGGTTGAAATCGCCACGCACCCGGCAGCAACCTGGATCGGGGTCAGCCGGTCCGCCGCCACCCATGAAACCACCGCCGCATCCGTATTCACCATCGCCGCCCGGCTCGGCCACGAACTGTCCGACCACGCAGGTGATGTTGTGCGCGCCGTCGGCCGCGAACGAGCCGCCGGTTCCTATTGCAACGCGTGCGATTACTACCGTGCTGTCGGCTGCCGCAAGTGCGGGCAGTAGTGTCAGCGACAAGAGCGCTAAGGCACCTAACTTGTGTTTTATTGAGTGTGTCATTGTGATCTCTCCTTTCATCCTACTTCTTGATGCAGACGGTGCCTTCGAGTGCGTGGATTCTGATAGCTTTATCCAGAGTCATACTGCTGCCCAGTTCATAGGTACCGGCTGTAACCAGCAGACGCCCGCCTTCGGTGGGAGCGGCGTTGTATCCAGCTTCGAAGTTATCGTAAGGTTGCGGAAGTGTGCCGATATTTGTCGGACCAGCGTAGCTGCCGTCGATATATTCCCAACCGGTGGGACTGCAATAGGCATAGGTTCTCGTGATGTCTGATCCGCTGGGTGAGGGAAGATCATAGAGACCGATCCAACCGTTACTTGAGCCGGACCAGCCGGCATTGATATAGAAGTAGGGCGCTACATCGGACCGGTAACCGTCGACAACAAGCATGTGATTGGAACTGGTGATCAATGTCGGCAACATTCCCTTCATGCATTTTTCCAGATAGACGTCGTGATCCGCCGTGACCTCGATAGTACCTCGATAGCCGAAGTGATCTTCGAGATCGTCCACGGTGGGAAAGGCGCCCGAACCGCCCACTTCGTAGTTCATGTCGACGGCCACCCCGGCCTGATACATGAGTCGGGCAACATCGGTGTTGGCAGCCGTCAGATTCGAGGTAGGCATGTTTTCCCACGGATATTCCTGAGTGTAATAGGCGACGCTATGACTGAACTGGATGGAGCCATTGTTGTCGGTGTAACTGTGAGAACCGGTACCCTCAAGCGGCCATTCACAGAAGCGCATCTTGATAGCCATAGCGGTAGCAACACATCCGGTCGGAACAGCGGCGCCGCCGTTTTGGGGTACCACCAGATCGTCATAGAAGCCACCCTGCCCCCATAGCACCGACGGCCACTTGTAGTATTCGGTATCATCGGCGCCGGCCGCTTTGTCCAGCCTGGCGCCACCTTTCATGCTTGAACGCAAGAGTGACCAATTCTCGTGGACCGTTTGCGATTTGTTTGCAATCTGTCGCTTGACTGCTGGTGCTACGAAGAACCGCATCATGTTGTTTTCGTTGTCGTCCTCATCCCATTTGAATTCGGATTCGACATCGAACGCGACCACCGGCTGGATAGCATCTTCACCGGCAACTATCACGTAGCCGGATGGTTCATAGCTGACGACGTAGGCCATCAGCTTGCCGTCGGCGGGATACACATCAAGCAAAGCATCTTCATCGACCAGGTAGCGGACCCGGCGGCCGGAAATGGCGGCCAGGCGTTCTTCACATTCGGACTTCGAGAGCTTGGTGTAATTGGCGTCGATCTCGGCTGAGTACCAGGCATCGGCCAGGGCGACGGCTTCGCTTTCGTCCACCGGGGCGGACTGGGCGGCGGAACTGCCGATCAGAAGGGCGAGCGTGGTACCTGCAACGAGACGGCCAAGTTTCTTATGTATGTTTGCGAGTGTCATTTTATGTTCCTCACTTTCCTTACTGCAAGTTTACCAATACGAGGACCAGACCTTCACCATCGTCGAGCGTGGTCATGGCCTTGCCAATAACAGTGCCGTGTGAACGAGTCGCGTCGGTCGCTTTCATCGCGTGTCCGGCGATATCGGATGTTGTGAGCAAGTCACCCGGCTTGATAGCGCCGTTGATTGCCGTTGCCTGACAGTAGACACGACCGGTCAGTGCGACCAATTGACCACCATCCAAGACACCTTGCTGGGACAGGGTCAGGCCGGGGTTGACACCACCGGCGCCGGAGATAATACCGGCCACGCGTTGATCGTATGCCTTAGTGCTGGCGCGAGTGTGACCGGGGTTGTTCTCATCGATTACAACGACCGCACCGGGGAGGAGATTGCCGCCGGTCATTTCAAACGGTTCGGCCAGATCGGAACCGCCGGTGATTTCGAGAATCTTAGTGGTGGTGGTGCCGGTTGCACCGTCGAGCTCGATTGTGGTCGTTTTGTCGGCTCTTTTAACTGAGAGCTTGGAGTCAACACCGCCGCCAAGAACAACGCCGCCCTCGGCGCGGATCTTAAACTGGTTGTCAGCTTTGGACCAAACGGTATCGGAGCGGTAGTCGGCCCAGACAAAAGACCCATCGTGGGTAGCACGAGCGTTGTAACCACCTGCCCAGGACATATAACCAGTGGCTTGATTATTGGTACCGCCCGGAACCGAAGCCCACTTGCCGGCTTTGTTATTGGTGCCACCGCTAACTGTACCAAAGTCACCGCTTACTCGGTTCGGTCTGTCTTTACCAAACGTCTCATCCTTGTAACCACCGCCACCAATAGTAGCGCCGTTGACGTCATCGCTGACCCAGTTGGTCGGATGGCCACCAATGATGCTTGGGGACTCATTATTGTAATAGCCGTTACTTGAACCTCTCGAGTATTTGATTTTGAAGGCTTGTTGACCATTGACCTTAACACGGAAGTCGGCCGAATCATTTGTGCCTAGCCAGTTAGAGTTTTCCAGCCCGTCGTTGCCCCAGACATTCCAGAATTTCTCATCGGGGTCAACCCAGGTGGCGGCTCCCGAGGAGTTGGACTGGAACAGGTAACCGGCCGAAGCGCCATCTTCCATTTTGAATGAACCGACCGTGATGCGGTTTTCAACAGTGAGAGTGCCCTCGATATCAACCGCGCTCAGGATAGTACCACCCTCGGCGGAGTCGACAGACTGGACACGAGCCGTCTGGTAGGCGTAGGGGACGCTGACCAGTCTGGTACGCGGTGAAACCGGCGAGTGGCCATTGATGGCGATTTCCAGGTAGCTCTGGGCTTCGGAAAAAACGGGCGCGTCGAGAGTGACGGTGGAGCCGAGAATTACCTGGATCATGCCGAAGGAGTCTGTCGTGACAGCTGTGTGTGATTCCGGACCCCATTTTGATGTGCCGCTGGTCGAGCCATCGAAGATTTCGAAAGTGAGATCAACTGTTTGATTGGCCAACGGCGCGCCGCTCGGATATGTCAGGATCGCCTGAAAGTTAATCTTCTGCGGAATTGAGGCTTGAGTGAACGGGGCGGCAAACGTAACGATGAGAATCGCCATCAGGCCGAATAGGGCCGAGGCGGCTGTGAATGAGTTCTTTGTGTTCGACATTTTTCTGTTCTCCTGTGAACGGTTATTCTCTTTATGACTGTTGGGGCGCTGACAGCGGCTGCGCTGAGCCGATGCAGCTGATTCGTTGTCGTTGTGTTCGATATACATCTGGTAGCTCCTACTGATTGTCAGGGTTGCGAGAATCGGCTGGTGCCTCTTGTCTTGTTGGTGAGTTTTTCATCTGTTTCTCCTTTCATCTTCTGCTAGTTCCTGTGTCGTTCAAAAGGGAACGCACTGGAAACGGGTGGAACTGATAACGTGATTTTGACTTTTTTTGAGAGGACTCAGTTGATCGGGTGGTCGCGTGAAACATTAAATAGGCGGCGTAAGTAATGCGCAAGCAATTAGATACAAAAACGGGATCGGTTGGCGCCGATCCCGTAACGAAGTATTAGAAGTAATGTAATATCAAGTCTTGTTGTCTTTGTTTGTCATAGAGAGACGCACGGGAATGGGCGAAAAGTGATAACACAATCGAACTCACACTGAGATTCGTGAGAGGACCGCGGCGCGGCAGCGGTCGATCTCCGTTGAACCTGTGCGAAACAGCCGGTGCCCCCTTGGCGTGTTATTGCCGGGTTGAATTCGATGTACTGTCAAACAGCCCCGTCGATCAGCCCCAGGACAATTGGACTGAGCCAACCTCGCTAATGTTCTATGCCCGGATCATCTTTTGCGCAGAAATTTCGAGTGCAGCAGCAATATAAACTGAGCCGCATCCTCCGGCGGCAAGTCCTCCAACACGGCCAGAGCAGTGGCGATAATGAACTTCTCATACCAGATTCTGCGCAGCATCGCCAGGATGCCCAGGAGCGCGGCGAATTCGGTCCCGAAAATCAGCCAGAGTATCAACGGCTCATAGGGGGTGGTCATGACCAGGTACAATCCGGCTCCGAAGAGCACAACCAGCAGTACCATCAAGAGGTAAAAGAGGATATTGATATGTTTCCTCTCTGCATTCAACACTCCTCGCAGAGCCTTGCTGTCTGCCTCGCCGGCCTGGCGTACCTCGACGCCAAACTCCATAGTGCGGTCCAAGCCAAGTTTGTCAAGGTACTCCCTGACGGGCGTCCTCAGTCTCTTCATCTTCTCCTCCACGCTTTCAACAATTCTCTTCGTACCTCTTCCATGACCAAAAGGTATGGCCGGCTCTTAGCCTTAAGTTGACCGAACACCGCGCGATAGACGTAAAGCCAAAAAACCGGATGGGCTTTCTTTTCGGAATCATGTACAATACAGGTGGGACGGCTGAGCCGAATCTCGGCAGCCAGCGGCAATGAATTGCAGGCACAGACATCCATCAGACTGGAATACTCGGGTGGGATCAGTTCAATCACCTGTTCGATATCATACATTCCGTCGTGAAACTCCAGTTGGTTTCCTTCGCAATGGGTGAAGAGCACGATTACGCCGGTTTGGAACTGTTCACACAACTCCCGGAATAATGGTAACGTCACCTCCGTGGCCACTTTTACCCCCAGTTGTCGCATGTCCTTGGCAACGGATTGGAAGATGCCGGCAAATCGGGAGTCGTATGTTTCCCACACCGGTCGGTATAAGACAGATCGGTACAGCTTGGCGTAGCTCTTGTCCGGCCGTTCGCGTGCTTGGTCGAAATTCGCCTGGGTGATCGGCACACCGCAGATAAGAACGCACTCGTGGGGTTTGACATTGGGCAGGGAAGACTGTACGGCCATCATGCGGCTCTTCCCACAACCGGTTGACAGATATCTATGAAATGTCTGCCTCTCAATTCTATTTCGATCAGGTTCCTGAGTTCCTCGTCGGTCATGTCGTGCTCGATCTGCATTTCGTGCAGGAACTGCCGAATCTGGTTAAACAGGCTGGTTGGTTGAGCCGTGGGCGATGAAAAACGTTCCTTGATACGATTGAAAGTATCCTGAACGATCTCCTCGAGCCTGCCAAAAACCTTGACGCGGTATTTTT
The DNA here is from genome assembly GCA_029860345.1 of Candidatus Zixiibacteriota bacterium. NCBI lineage: Bacteria > Pseudomonadati > Candidatus Zixiibacteriota > Candidatus Zixiibacteriota bacterium. Next base: position 105,859 of record JAOUBJ010000015.1, read on the forward strand.
CGATCCTGCCCCGACTGGATACCTTCATGCCAAACTGTGAGATGAACCCTGTACCATCGGAGGAGGGTTGAATGTTAGCCTCGGTAGCGTCGATCTGTACGCCCGGCTTGAACAGCGGTTCGATTTGGGAGAGATTCAAGTCGGCAGGGAGTGCCCAGTCTTTCACATTTAGGTCGCTGTGGCGAAGCTCCGTGCGAACGGCAGACAGCGCCGCCTCATACTGTTGCGGTGTGGGGAAATTCATCGGCAGAAAATAGATCGGTTTGGATCGTTCAGCCCGTGTCATATCCCTAACCTGCTCGGCGAATTCCCGGATTTCGATGGGTGACGATGACGACTTGGTAATTACCTTGGTCCGAACCGGATCGTACTCAAGAACGACCAGACGACAATTTTGGTTGTCAGTTTTGAACTTGTCCACTGCCCGCAAGAAATCCCACCGCTGCTGCCACGGTACCGTGTACGACCAGGAAGGTGTCGACGGCGATGGCCTTGCGCGCTCGATTGCTTGTGGATACCGATCAATGTCGGCAGACATTGCTGGATCAAAACTCTCCGGAGTCACATCGATATCCACACCAACACCACCGCAGCTGGGCAGCCACAAGTAGGTAGTCGCCACGCCGCGGTCTGTTGTCTGGCTGTGAGTGAAAGTCCGAACGGCACTCCGGCCGGGAAGGCTGCGGTCGACAGGTAGTTTTGGAATACGGAATCCCTCAAGCAGGTAGCCCAGGTCAACCGGCAGGTCATCTTGTTCGGATCGGAATCTCATCGCCTTGGCAATGGCTACAAACCTGAACAAGCCTTCCAACTCTTGGTAAATGGGCCGCCGGGCAGCTACTTCATCATACAGTATGGAAAACTGGTCGGCGAAGCTCTCGGCCAGAGGATCCATGGCCCCGCCACCTGAATGCATCGCTTCGGTCAAAAGTTTGACGGGCGACTGGCTGATAAGAACCACATTCCCCTGCGCCTCAAAGCGGATCGATCCTGGATAAAACCAGAATCGGTTATAGCTGGCCAGTCCGGGCATGGCGCCACCGGTGATCACGGCCCGGCGCAACTGCGCCAGCGCCGCATCAACGGTGGAGGTGAACCCCGGTAAATCCAGGCTGTCGCTTCCATCTACAAGAGTCTTCATGTCGTAGTCCGCAGTCACCATCACCGAGGCAAAGCGGCAGTCAAATGGTATACCCAGGACTCGCACCGCTTGTGGATTCCCGCACTCGCGACGCCAGTCCTCTAGCACGCCGTCCATTGCATCGATACCCGGCTTGGAGTTCATCCGCTGACTGATCTGGTTCAGCCGATTCATGACTGCGACATCGGGGTCGATTGAACAACCGGGATACGAGTATATGTAGGTGTTACCTTCCAGTGGGGCGTATTTCAGCCAGGCGTTGCGCAAGGCGACAACGAAGTCCTCAAGATGAAGCGGCGGCAGATCGGGCAGACATCGCCCGATTAGAATCAGGTCGCGGTTTTCTCTGTCGAGTACATAGCCGGTAAGCTCGGTCATTCCCCCCATTAGCAACAGATCGTCTGAGCAGTGGTTTGATGGCGCGCATTTTTCCAGGCTGTCTTGCAATGCCTTCAGTGAAACCGCAATCGAGGCGCCGGGTGGACAGGCGGCCTTTGTCGCGCCGGAAAGCGTGACGATCGCAACCATCAAAGCACAGACTAAAATTGTGCCAACTCGGAGAGAGTAATGAATAGTATTAATCTGACATGACAACATAGTCCAACCTCCTCTTTAGTCCGGCCTGCTCGTCGCAAGACCACATGCCTACCGTACCCCGTACTTGAATCTGCGAACCCGAAGAACTCAGCCCGGCTGAGCTTCAATGCCAACCCAGAATACAGACCACCGACCACAATGTCCAGAATTACTTTTGACATCACGTCCACACGGCCGGTCCGCTGGTTTTTCGTGGTAGCACTTTGCCGTCCAGGCATCTTTTGTCGCATGCTGTTACCGACAGATCGAATCTGATAATCTTGCCGGACGAATAAGCTCAACGGTGGCATGTTGGGGCATGTTGGCCGATTTGCAGCGTTGCTTTTTGATCTGGCGCGGTGTAAATTGTAAAAACCAACACTGATGGACCGACAAAGTGGCCGTTTATGGCGGACAGGCAGAAACATAATGACCCTCGACTCCGGCAACATAACCCAAATGCTCAGCGAATTGACTGGCGGCAACCGGGCTGTCGTCGATGCCATAATGCCGGTGGTGTACAATCAGATGCACCAGATGGCCGAGCGCCAGTTGCGTCGCGAACGGGCCGATCACACCCTTAACGCCACGGCCCTGATTCACGAGGCTTATGTCAAGCTGGTCGGGCAGGAAAAAGTGAACTGGCAGAACCGAGCGCACTTTATGTCGGTGGCCGCGATGGCCATGCGCCGTATCCTGATCAACTACGCCAAGAGCCGGATGGCTGAAAAACGGGGGGGAGGCAACGCCCTGGCGACATTCAATGAGGAATTTCACACCCGACAAGCCAAAGCTGAAGAACTGATCGATCTGGACGAAGCGTTGTCAAACCTGGCCGTGTTCAGCCAGCGGCAGGCCAGAGTGGTGGAGCTTTCGTTTTTTGGCGGCTTGACACACGAAGAAATCGCCGAGGTGCTGAAAGTCTCGGTCCCCACCGTACACCGAGACTGGCGTCTGGCCAAAGCCTGGCTGTCGGCCCAGTTGAACGAGGACGAGGAGCCGAGGTGATGGCTTGCCATCAAAGTCTGTCCAGTTGCACCGGCAGCCGTCATTGCGAAGCCACGGTTTCAGCATGGCTGGGGCAATCTCACACAGCAAGTCGCGCCACGAATCGAGATTGCCACGGTATCCCGCGAGACGCTGGATACCTCGCAATGACGGTTCTGTGGGTTGATTCACAAGACTGTCGGGCGGGGTCGCCCGACACCACCTGGACGGTATCACCCTTCGACTCCGCTCAGGGTGAGGTGGGGGGTGCTCAAGGTGAGGTGGGGGGTGCTCAGGGTGAGGTGGGGACGCTCAGAGTGAGGTTTCGAACTAGAGAGCGACTTATCGCCTCGAAGCGCAAAAACAGGAGTGCCTGTCACCCCCGAAGCAACTTTGAGGGTGCCACCTTACACTTAACAACAGCATGAGTCAGCAGCGATTCAACAAGATACAAGAATTATTTGAAGCTGCCCTTGAACTGGGCCGAGCTGATCGTGAAGCCTGGCTACAAAAAGAGTGCGGTACCGACAGTGAGCTCTTTAATGAAGTCAACCGAATGCTCAGGGCCGATCAGCAGTCGCATTCGCTGTTGGATGGTTTGGCTCTGGATGTCGTGTCGTCGGAAAGCGCGTGGCCGGGCCAGGAGGGAGTCGTTGGGCATTACAGCATCACGGAAGAACTTGGCTCAGGCGGCATGGGGCAGGTCTACCTGGCCGAAGACACCAGACTGAAACGCCTCGTGGCCCTCAAGTTCCTGCCCGCTCATGTAGCCTCTGACCAGATGATTCGTGCCCGCTTTCTGCGTGAAGCTCAGGCGGCGGCGATGCTGATCCATCCAAACATCGTGACCATCCATGAGATTTCAGAGATTGATGGCCGTCCGTATATAGTCATGGAACATCTCGCCGGTAGATCGCTTGACGAGATGCTGGAACATGACTTGTTGGATGGTGACGTTGTGTCGAATACTGTCATTCAGATTTGCCGCGGTCTTCAGAAAGCACATGATCAGGGCGTGGTACATCGGGACATCAAGCCGGGCAATGTAATTGTCGGCGAAGACGGCTTGGCCAAACTTTTGGACTTCGGTATTGCCCGCATAATCGGCGAATCACAATTGACTCGCACCGGTACCGCCCCCGGCACGGCCAACTATATGTCGCCGGAGCAGGCCCGTGGCGAGGAGTGCGACCATCGCAGCGACATCTTCTCAATCGGCGCTCTGATGTACCAGATGCTTAGCGGTCGCGCGCCGTTTGCCCGAGCCAACGTGGCGGCGACCATTAATGCAATAGTCTACGACGAACCGGAGGTGGTTACCAAGCTGAACTCGGATGTTCCCGGATACCTGTGGGACATCACCCGCCGCGCGCTGCAAAAGCGGGCTGATGATCGCTATCAGAGTGTATCTGATCTGGCGGCCGACCTCGAAGCACAACGTCCGGCGATGCCGACACCCGCAGCCACTCTGCCGGTGCAGGCATCGGTGGCCGTTTTCCCCTTTCGGTTTGCAGGTGACGACGCCGAGATTGATTATCTGGCCGATGGCATCTGTGAGGACATTATCGCCCGGCTGTCAAAACTGGAACGACTTAAAGTTGCCTCGCGCACGGCTGTCTTTCGCTTCAAGGGGAAGGAGTACGATCCGTTTGAGATTGCGCGCGAGTTGGGTGTCAACCACGTTCTTGGTGGTAGCATCAGACGGCACGAAGAGACAATCCGAATCAATATCGAGATGACTTCGGTCGACGACCAGGCAGTCCTGTGGTCGGAGAGCTATGATCGGACTATCGCAGACGTTCTCCAGTTGCAGGCCGACGTCGCCGAACAAGTGGCGGCCGCTCTCAATGTCACCCTTAGCGGAAATGAAACCCAACTCATTGAACGTAAGCCGACGGTTGATCCCAAAGCCTACGATTGCTTCCTGCGCGGTCGCTACTATATGAAGAAGAGAGATCAGACGTCGGTTGAGAAGGCTATCCGGTTGCTCAACGAAGCGGCCCGGCTCGATTCCAGTTTTGCCGAAGCCCATGCCCAGTTGGCCGCGGCTCACAGCCTGCACCAAACTTACGGTTACGGGCGGCCCGAAGGCGTTACCGGCGAAGCGGTCCAACTGGCTACGCGCGCAGTCGAGCTGGAACCGGGGTCGTCCGATGCCCACATGGCCCTCTTCCTGGTGATTCGCAGCGAGGACCTCGGGCGCGGTATTACGGAGCTTCGCACGGCGGTCGCCCTGAATCCCGGCAATAACGAAGCCCATCATTATCTGGCCCACGCCTACGTCCTTTCGGGGCGGTATCGACTGGCGGCCGAACACGAAGAGACGGCTCTGCAATTGGATCCCTTTCAGGAGATATCGCGAGCCCATCTCTGCCGAATCTACTTCTACCAGGATGAGCAGGAACGCTCAGACGAAGTGATGCGAAAACTCCTGGCCAATGATCGTCGTGGTTTTCTTGGCTCGATGACCGAAGGATCGCTCGCCTGGTATCGTCGCCGCTGGGCGCAGGCGGCCGCTTCCCTGGAAAAAGCGCGTGCAGTTGAGGCCAACAACGTGCACCTTCTGTACTATCTGGCCGACTGCTACCTCAGACTGGGTGAAGCCGATAAGGCAGAGTCGATTCTGAGCGAAGGATTAAAGAGACTTCCTGATCGGTACCCGCTTCATCAGAAACTCGGTCAAGTGCTTCGGTCGTCGTCGGGTTCTTTCGGAGCCGATAAACAATTCCAACTTGCCCGCCAGGGTCTGGATGAAAACTGTTCTGTTGCGGCTCGTGAAAGATCAGCCGTCTACCATTACGATACGGCCATGCTGCTGGCCACGAACAACATGCCTGACCAGGCTATTGAGCACCTAAGGCGCGGCGTGGACTGTGGGTTGGGACACTATGCCGATTTCGAGTCACGCCCCGATTGGGACAACCTGCGTGATCAACCCGATTTTCAACATGTAGTAGACGACTTGCGCCGGGCTGCTCAAGATCACACCGGCGGCTGATTGTTCCAAAACAGAGAGTTCTACGGTCCTTATTGTGTTGACCTTTTCAACCGATGAGGTTATAATGACAACAGTCTACAAAGCCACAACTCGTCGGCCATACTGCCGGATCGACAACCAGTGTTTTCACCACGGCGAGTCGTGAGCACAGTGTTATGGAATTCGAACGAAAAGAAACGTCGATACACAAAAGGGTACACAGCCATGCGTAAGAGAATGCTATTGCTTGCTTTCATGGGTCTGCTGTCGATTGCGGCCATTAGCTCCGAACTTTTCAGTCTGGACTTCACAGACCTGATGAACTATCAGGGACAACTGCTGGATTCCAGCGGTGATCCGGTGGCAGCCGGAACCTATGGTATTACGTTCTTGATTTATGACCAACCGGCCGGAGGAATTCCGATCTGGGAAGAGACCCGTCCGGTAGATGTTGACAGTCAGGGATTGTTCTCACTCTATCTGGGTCTCAACAACAATCTCAGTCCGGACGTGTTTCACGGAGACTTGTTGATTTCCCCTTTGACGCCGCGGTGGTTGGAACTTGTGGTAGGAGGAACAGACACCATCGCTCCCCGGACTCATCTTGGTGCGGTTCCATTTGCAGAAGTAGCTGCGCGGGTGGCCGGTGACATTTTCACATTTTCAGATTCGTCCAGCGGTGTATCGGCTTGCTTTGTCTCCACCGACACCTCGGGTGACACGTTGGCGCGATGGGAGACAGTCCTGGAAAGGACCGGCGCCGCCAAAGCTTTTGGTTCGCCCACCGGGACCGAACGAATGTTGGTCATCGATCAACTGACCGGTGACACTCTGTCGGCTGTTACTACTGTAGCCGACTATTTGAAATCAGCTACTTTCTGGACCTATGACGGACTAGATCGCTTGCTGGCCCGAGCCGATGCCGGTGCGGCCGGATTCTATACGATCGATCCAACGGGAACAACGACGGGGTCTATTGAAGATGTGGCTGCTTCATCGGATCAACAGGCTTACTTCAAAGGCCGCGTAGGCATAGGAACGACATCCGCCCAGTCGGCCCTGCATGTTGTCGAGGACGATTCTACGGCGGCTATCACCGGTCGTAATGCCGGTAACGGTGCCGGCGTGAAGGCAGTGAATACAGGTACGGGTCCCGCTATTCTAGGTACTGCCGCTACCGGCGATCTGCTGCAACTGTCCAGCACCAACCCCCTGAACCTGCGACTCCGTGTTGACAATGACGGCAACCTCTGTCTCGACGGAACGGTCACGCAGCAGGGTGGTTGCGATGTGGCCGAGAACATGACAGTGATCGGCAACATGGCCGACTACGAGCCGGGTGATGTGCTGGTTCTGTCTGAGAAGACGCTCGGACATCTGGAGCTTACGGAGCAACCGTACTGTCAGCGGGTAGTGGGTGTGTATTCTACCGTGCCGGGCTTCCACCTGGGATCGAACGCCTTTGGTCATGCGGCCAACCAGGTGCCGATAGCGCTTAGTGGAATTGTGCCGGTAAAAGTTTGTTCGGAGAATGGCGCTATCAAAGTCGGTGATCTGCTGGTGACTTCTTCTGAGTCTGGTCGTGCCATGAAAGCGACCGATCAAGTGCGCGCTTTCGGTTCTGTCATTGGTAAAGCGATGGAGCCAATGAATGAAGAAACCGGCGCGGTAAAAGTTCTGGTGACCTTGCAGTAGCCTGTGCCGTCATGCGAATTCACGAGACGGATCTTCGTAGGTCGGGTGGCCCACAGCTTGCTGTGGGAAGTCTACAAAAACGGATGGACCCACCCGCCGCAAAGCCTCTGGGTGGGGTACCGAAGAGTGACTCGATTCTGTCACCCCGGCGAAGGCCGGGGTCCATCTTCTTTTCGGGCCGTCATGCGATCCTCGCGTGGCGGTTCTTGTAGCGTGACGGCTCTTGTAGGTCGAAACCCCTGACCCGAAGGGTTTGCGAAGCAAGGTTTCGACAACCGTAGGTCAGGAGCCCTTGTGCTCCTGACAACGCGCGAAGCTCGAGGAAGTGATTTATCACCGCGAAGCGCGAAAAACAGGATTGCGCCTGTAACCCCCAAACCGGGTTTGAGGGTGCCACCCAGCCAAAGAACCCACCCGCCGCGGAGCCTCTGGGTGGGGTACCGAAGAGCGATGGTGCAGTGAGCATTGGGCGCACTACCGGCTCCACTCGTGTTTTAGTTGTGGTGGTCGAGTCTTCAGACTCGCCCACGGATACTCGCGCGATCTGAAGATCACGCGAGCACAAAACCTGATCCAGAGCGCCTCGCACCTCATCCTGAGCGGAGTCGAAGGATGAACATAGCGCGTGGCGGCGGGTGGCCGTCTCAAACTTTGTTTGGGACGGTGAAAACCAAGGCCACCCCCAAACCGGGTTTGGGGGTGCCACCCAATCCTCGCAAAGAATGGAATAGCGCTCACACCGCGAGAAGCAAGTTTATTGTGTCGGGCGGGGTCGCCCGACACCACCTGCACACAAAAAAGCAGGCCGCCTCTCGGGTGAGAGGCGGCCCAACTTGCCGCGGGATCGCGAAATCGCCACGGGTGCTACTTGAGCAGGATCATCTTGCGTGTCTCAATGGCTGTTTCCGTCTGTAGCCGGTAGAAATAGACGCCGCTGGAGACTCTGCTGCCGTCAAACTGGAAGCCGTGCTCGCCTGCTTCCAGATGTTGATCGACCAACGTGGTGACGACCTGCCCCGCGATGTTGTAAACAGTCAGATTCACACGGGAGGGGGCGCCGAGGGTGAAACTGATCTGGGTCAACGGATTGAACGGGTTGGGGAAGTTCTGCACACCGGTCGGCGCCTTGGTAGGGGCAGTGATGGTCAACTCGACCACAACCACCGCCGGATCCACCACGCCTGCGACATCGAAGATAACCGTATCCCCGTACGCTCCGGCCGTCAATCCGGATGGATCGATCATGATAGAGACAGGGCTGGGGGTCTGTCCGGCCGAATCAGGCAATGTTACGAAATGGAGGCCCGAAGCGTTCATACTCCAACCCGAATACCAGGCCGGTGCATTGCTCGAATTCAGATTAACCGTGGCTTCAATTGGCGTCGTTGAACCTTCATCGGCAGCCACGTACACATGATTCGGTATTGTCCAAGCCATTTCACTCGGCGGCGGTCCGCTGCTGGTATCGACAGTCATCCTGATCAGCAGCCTGACAGTGTTGTCCGCGTCCGGAGATGAGAAGAAGGCCGTTCCCGCGTATGTTCCGGCGGTGAATCCGGCCGGGTATACGGTTACGCTGACTTCCTCGTCGGTGGTGCCTGACGTATTGTTCAGATTCATCCATATTGTCGAGACAGTATCCAGCCAGCCGATGTAGTTCATCGGCGAAGCAGTGGAACTCAGGAAGCTGGTAACGGTCACCGGGTCCGTGCCGGGGGCAATGGTGAAGTCGATTGTATCCGGAGTCAGGATTAGTGACTCGCCGGTCGGTGCTTCCACGACCCGGTGGAAGGCGAACACGCGAAGCGGACTGTTGTAGGCGCCTTCGACCTCGATACTCAGTGTGTCGTAATAGACACCCGGCGCCGTCTGGGCCGTGCTGGTGACGGTGAAGTGTACCGTGTCAGGGGTGAAACCGGTCGGGTTTGTGATGCTGATGAAATCGGCCGGGTCCACATGACTGACTGTGAAAGCGGACGGGACTATACGGGAAGTAATCTCGAAAGCGCCATAGTGTACTGTGTCGGACCCTATGTACGACTCAAATCCGTGCCAGATCGGCGATACCCAGGCCGAATCGGGGTCCTCGCTTCCGGGCGGTACCACCAGAAGCGTCACGGGAACATTGATGGGACTGTTGGCACAGCCTTCCACCCAAACCTGCATGACATCCTGGTAGTTGCCCATGATGAGCGTACCGGGGTTTACTTCGAAACTGAAGTAGCCGTTGGTTTGGCCTGAGTTCTCGACCAGAGTGATAAAGTCCGGCGGTTCGGCAAAGGTCACGGTGAAATTGGCCGGAGCGTTGGAGGACATGACATCCACCCAACCGGTGCGTACATCGAGTGAACCTTCGCCCATGACGAACACAGTCGCCGAATCGGTGTAGACCCAGGCGGAATCACCGTCTACAGTCGAGTCGTACATATTCAGCCATACCGAAATGTAGACCGGGTCGGGCACACCGGCAACACTGCACCTGACGCTGTCCAGATAGTTGCCGGAAAGAGTCAGCCCACCGGGGTTGACAGTTACCATGACACTATCATCCGTAAGTCCCGAATTGTATGGCAGTGACGTGAACCCGCCGCCACCCGGCAGCACCTCGGCTACGAACCCAGCCGGTGCGTTGGAGGAATACAGAATGGATGGCACAGATTGTGTTTCGTCGGTCCCCACTTGAGCCTGAAAGTACAGAGTGGGATGACTGAGCCAGGCGGTAGCGCTTGTGTCGGCCTCGTGCATCGTAGCGCAGACGGTGAGCGATACCGGTTCCGGGACGCCGTCCACGGTAAACAGCACTTCGTCGTAGTGCGTGCCCAGTACCGGAAGGTATGGGTCCACCGACACCCAAACGGTGTCATTGGTTGTGCCCGTCGGCGCCATCAGCATGGTGAATACGTCGCCGTCGTCCACAACCTCTGCCGTGTAACCGGCGGGAGCGTTGGTGGAGGTCAAGAACGAGCTTAGCATCGGATTGGTTACATAGACGCGGCCTTCATACAGGTCGACGTAGGCAGTGTCCGGCATGAGATCGGCCATGGCCAGATTGTTAATCGAACTCAACGAAGCGGGCGGATCGGCCAGTCCACCGCCGAGCAAGCCTGAAACATCCGGATTGATGTCGTCGATGTCGGTTCCGGTGGCGGTAATGGCGTACTCAAGAAGCGGGTTGCTGGCCGAGGGTGAGATTTCCCTGAGCATGGCCACCTGCCCGGCCACGAAGGGCGCCGCGAAACTGCTGCCACTCCACCAGGCAAACAAGCCGTCCTTATAGGTGGAGTAGATCATCGTTCCGGGTGCGCAGATGTCAACATTGGCGCCGTAGCTTGAGAAGTCGGCCAGGAGCATGGTCGAGTCAATGGCGGCCACCGAAATGACATTGGCAAAGGCAGCAGGGTATAGATTGCCTGCGTTGCTTTCATTACCGGCCGCGGCGACCACGGCGACGCCTTGGGACTCAGCATAGTTGATAGCATCGCGCACGGCCAGGTGCTCGGCCATCAGCACCAGACTAATATTGATGACATTGCAGCCGTCATCGACCGCTTGTTCAATAGCGCGGGCCAAAGTGAAACCATCACCGTAACCGCGATTATCGATGACGCGATAAGGCGCGATCATGGCATCAGGTGCGGCCAGATGAACGACGCCGGCGACAAACGTGCCGTGTCCCGAGGATTGACCACCGCCTTCGTCGAAAGGAAAGGCGTCCTCGGCAACAAAGTCCCAACCAGGCAGGACAACCGATGACAACTCGTCGTAAGAAGCATCAACGCCGCCGTCGAGGACCGCTACCGTGATGCCGTCCCCGGTGGCTGTCTGGTGACTGTTGTCCAGATTCAGCATGGCGCCGGCCGACTGATCTGGATAGTCTCCGATATACTGTTCATCGGAGAAGGGATAGCTTCCCTGGACCGGGTGCAACCTATTCATCACATAATTTGGGTGAGCATAGGTGACCGAACTCATGGTATCGAAGTCACTTTCGAGATCGAAGAACTCGACACCGGGTGGGGTTTCCAACAAGTAGACACCGCTGTGGGTGAGTTGTTGTCTCACTGCTGTTACGAAGCCGGCGTCGAACAATTCTTCCGGATCGGCCCAGGGTGCGAACTTGACCACGATTTGGTTGGGGACGTATGACAACTCAGGCGGCGTTACATCGTGGCCTGAGTTATTGGGGTCGGACTGGCCGGGACCAATACCGCCCCCAGCCAGAGCGAATCCGGCGGTGAAAACAAAAACCGAAACGGCCAGCGCAAGAATCGGCCAAAGTCTTAATGGTTTTTTCGATGATACTGTCAACATGACTTAACCTCTCAAAACGAAAGTTGTTTTTTCACTATCAACCGGCGCCGAAAACACTGAACGCACTCCAGTGGTAAGCTGAGGGAAACTTTTCCCGGACGCCCAGGGCAGCTTGTCGGGCAGCCGAGCCGGCCGACATGCCACCCAAATACGATTTATATAAAAGATCGGTCCACTCCGTAGTGGAGAAATCGGAAACCGCCCAGCGACTGGCAATGACGTTGCGTGCGCCCATCTCGAGGAGAGATCGAACCATACCACCAGCTTCCTCTCCGGGCAGGCTGGTCTGTTGGCCGGTGCGACACGCGGCCAGTGTGACTAGTTCAACCCGATTGCGTTTGAGTCGGAAGTCGGCGGCGAACAATGGTCCGTCGGCCAGTAACAAAGCGGAGTAGAAAGGATTGTCCGGACGCAGGTGGGCGTGACCGGTGAAGTGCCAGATCTTGGCACTTTCGTGATCCGGCCAGTCTGCCCGGCAACAGGGATCGTAGACGGCGGCGTGTGGTCCCTGCAACCGCGAGCTTACGGCTGCGACTTCACGCTGTATATGGGTCAATCCGTCTGCTGCGCCGACAAATATCTTGGTTTTCTGTGATCGTGTAGTCTGTTGTTGGGCCTGCAAGTGATGTCTCAGGCTGGGTGCAAACGACAGCTCCAAACGTTCAAGCAACGGAACACCGTTGGTGGTGAGAGCCGACCAGGGGAGGCACGAAAGTTGCCCCTCCGGTAACACCAATAGTTGGTCGGTGGTCGACGGCAACTGAAGGGGGGGGAGCACCCAACTGCCGAGCCTATTGAGGATGTCACTTTCATCGGCCAGTTCTGTTTTGCCTGGTCTGTGTTTGATGCCGTCGGCGCGTTCCACTATGAACCGCCAGAGAGCGACCAACTCGCGCACTATCCTCACGCCGTCGAGATACCTGTGGGCATGGCATGCACCGTTGTGGTGCACGAAGGCAAAGATATCGCGACGACCTACATGGAATTGCACGATGGGTTGAGCATAGGATGCCTTGTCAAAGAGTTTGGCCAGTTCTTCCGAGGCATGCGGCCTTCCGACCGTGTGGCTTTCCAGTTGAGCCAGATTGTGCCGCACGGTGTGCTGGAGTTTGGCAAAAGCCTCACCATGATGCAGCCGACCGGGCGTGCGCCGCTGCATCTCATCGGAGATAATATGCGACATGGCCGTTACCTGACCGGCCAACTCCGAGAGCGAACTTTCGGCTTTTTGACGAGCCGGATCGGTTACGTAGACATCTTCAATCGACGACCAAAGCCCCACCGTTTTGAAACGTTCCGACCAAACGGCCGCCGCCTTGGGGTCGCTTGCGTGTTGCGTCTCTATCAGGTTGCGATAGGGATCGCTCTGATCTTTCAGGAATGCGGCGCGAAGCTCGATGGGGGGTAGTTTCGCGCGCACGGCATCCAGAACGTCGGCGGCCTTACTCCAATGGCGAACAGCAACTTTCATCCTTTGCCGACCAGCCGCACGATCACCCAACAAAGCCAGCCGACGGGCCATCAAGTGGGGAACCGACGCCACGGCCGGGTTGCGTCCGAGTCGTCTCAGGGCATCAGTTTCGTCCGGTTGTACGGCCAGAATTTGCAGATCACATATTGCTTCCCACAATGGAAGCTGTGCTTGCGAAAACCGTTTGCGGGCCATCCGCATGTGGCTCAATCGGGCCGATCCAGGGCGTTGTAGTTGAGCCAGTGTCAACTGTGCCGCACCTGCGAATCCCTGGTTGCGGTCTTGGCTGAAACCCTTTTGAGCTCTTTTCAAAGCGGTACGGGCATCTGTGCGGCGACCCATGGCGGCCGAGGCTTTGCCGTAGAAAAAGTCCGCCTTGGCCTGTTCGTAAGATAAGCCCAACCTGCGAGCAGCCTGGTTCGCTTCACGAGCCGCTTTGCGAGCATCGACCAGCAAGTTGAGTCCGAGATACACTTCGGCGCGGTCCAGTTTGCACAGGATTCGTTCGCGGTGCTGTTTTCCTCGGTCATACTCTTGTTCGCATTTGGTCAACTGCTGCAAGGCGGTGTGGAAGTTGCCCTCAAGCATGTGCAACCAGGCCAGTCCGTACAGACAACCGGTTGCATGCAAAGCACTGTTGTGGGACTCGAAGACCTTGCGAGCGTCGCTGTACAGCTCACCGGCTTCCTTAAACTCCATCAACTGGACCAAGGTGTTAGCCAGGTTGTAGTGACACAACGCCACAGCGACGTCGGCGCCTTCGCCTTCGAAGAAAGCGGCTGCCTGCTGGTAGAGTTGCTTAGCCTGACGATGCCGATCCTGGCGGTGCAACAGGTTGGCGTAGTTGACCCGTGTCTTGGCCGCGTCTGCTTCAGCACCCAGTCGACCGAAAGTGGCCAGGGCCATCCTGGCCCGGTGTTGCGCCTCTTTGAAGTCACCAAGATACATGTAGACATCAATTAGAACGCGATCAATCCGTGCCCGCCAAATAGCATCCTTCAAAAGCAAGCGGCGCGCGGTCAGATAGGTCTTTTTTGCTTCGGGATAGTTGCCGGCCACCACAAGCGCCCAGGCTGATGCCCGCAAAGCGGTACGATACAGGAGACCGCCGTGTGGTTTGGCATGTTTGACAAACTGCCGTCCCAACTTGACCGACGTTACCGTAGACACCTGGGTTTCGCTACGGACTTTTCGGTCGACGGCGGCGGCCAACTCCTGGGTGGAAAAGCCGTTGACGGTACCGTATCGCAAAAAGCTGTCGACCGCTCTGTCAAGGTTTGTCTTCTTTGCTACCATGGCATCTTCTCGAAGCTGACACTGGTGTCGAATGATTCCAAACGCAGAACCTTCGGGACTATTCTTGAGGACCAGATAAAGAACCCACCGGTCTGCGGCAGGAAACTGCGACCGCCAACTTTCAGAACAAAGCTGTTGATCGCATTCTTGCCGTCGTACACACGGGCCACAAACTCCCACACATTGTCACGTTGTTCCGCCACGATTTCCAGCACCAAATTACCGGCTTTCAGCTTCAACCGCCTGATGTGACCATCGGCGGAATCCCTCAAAGCCATGGCCGGACCATCGGCCCAGGAATCGTAGACTGTCCGCCCCTTGACGGTGCGGGAGTCGGAACTCTCTTCAAACAGCAGCGGGATATTGCAGTACCTTTCAACCGCGGCCGCAGATGGTTTGGCGAAACCACTTGCAGGGGCCTTTCTGGTCTTGGTGGGCAGAAGATTACGAACCACTTTTGGCATCGGCTGTTGGCTCGGCCGTGTGCGTTTCGTCCGGGCGGCGGGCTGATTGGTTTTGGTGGTTCGTTTCTTCATAATCTGTTTATCCTACAGGTTCTGATGGTAGGAGCGGCTTACAAGCGGTTTAGTCTCCCGAGTAACCCATTTTTTTTAGAATATTCTCAAGTTTTTTCAGACAGCGGGTGCGCATAGAACCGACCGAGTTGGGTTTTAAGCCCAATACCGCGGCCATACGGCGATATGACACTTCGTCGCCCTCCAGGAATAATGCCGTGAGAAGGCGGCGACAGCGTATGTCGAGCTGTTCCAAACCTTTTTCCAGGATCGCCTGATGTTCAAGCTGTTGTACCAGTTCATCCGGAAGGCTCCGGCGGTCGGAGATGTTTTCATCGTCCGGCAACTCCGACTGGTAGTTCAGCCTCAGGGCCATGCGGACGGCCTGCCTGTGAGTGGTTCGAATCAACCAGGCCGGCAGGCTCTGCGGGTCCTTGATCGACTCCCGCTTGCGATAAAGGGCCAGCCAGGTCTGTTGGGCGCAGTCTTCGGCATCCGGAATCGACAATCCGACTCGTCTGGCTACGCCGTTGACCAACCCGGCATAGGTTTCCACCAGCTCACGCCAGGCTGTGGCCTCACTTCGGCAAACGCGCTTCCAGATGTCATGTATATTGTGCGTCAAATTTCTGTCTCTGCCAGTGGTCGTGGTAAGTGACTACGACCTTACAACCTGCCGCCTTGTTATACGGGATAATAGCCGGTATGCTTCATATTATGGTGATTAACGGCGGTTTGGGAGGGATGAGCAGGCTGGCCGACAGGGCGGTTCCACGCGCTGCACGCGCATCCACCTCATGCTGAGCGAAGTCGAAGTATGAACTACCGCCCCCAACGAGGTTTGAACCGGCCAGCCGTGGTTGCCGTTTGCAGGTGCGGTCAGGCGACTCGCCTGACAGCCATGCAAGTTTCGGTGGGTGTTGTCCGCCGCGGCGGACGCCAGCGAATCCGTGTGACCCGCTGGCCGGTCAAGCCGGCCTACTCGCCCATCGCCACTTTGCACCGAAATGTACGTAGCACAAAGAAACCGATTCATCGGTGTCGGGTCACACCCACGCCTTCGGCGCGTCCAAGACCCGACACAACGCAATACCGACTTCAGGATTTGGGGAGGCGCAAGTATCACTATAATGTAGGGACCAGTTCGTTCAAGTATGTCAATTCTCAGTTGTTATCGCGATCCCTGCAAATCGATCGGTACTTAAACCGACTGCTATCGATGTACTTTTCCAGTATAGTAGGAAGTCTGTTTTTGTCAAGTGGTACCTGTATGGCCGGTTGATACCACAAATGGCTTGACTTAATCGGTCTTCGTTACGTTTTTTGTCTTGTAAGCTAAATCAGGGCTGCTGGGAAGGTTGACGACGGCGGGCTCCTGCGACAAGCTCCACAACATTGCCGTTCGGCACCACATGGTCGCAAGCGAGAGCGTCTAAACCAAAGCCCTGCCGAAGAAACCCATAATGTCCGATCAGAACGCTGTCACAATTTCACTGACGGTCAAATCAGTCGAGCGTAGCGGATCAGTTACCTATGACGAGTGACGACAGTATCAACGGCAAGCGAAGTGATACCGGTATTTCCGGCCGTAGAGTCATTCGCTGTTTCTTGATCAGCACAACTGTGTTGACCATAGGCGTCTTTGCCATAATACTCGATGATCCCGCTTTGATTTCCAATCAGGCATCCATCGGCGACCGCCTGCTGGCCGGTTGGGACCGTCATCCTTCAGCCGTAACAGCTATCGCAATATGTTCAATACTGGTAGGCGTCGGCTTCAGCCGACGCCGGAAACCGCGTCTCATCTCGCAAGAGTCTCCCGATGTTCCGATCCTGGAGTCTGAGAATGCATCCAGCGAGATTACCGGCGCTGTAGAAAACAGTGCGGCGCCCTCAAACCCATCGGCAGATAACCCGGCGACGGTTACCAACCATCTCAGGCAAGACCATCACAATCGTCTGCAAGAACTGCAGAATGCTACCACCAATATTTTCGATTTATACGATCTCTCCCCGGTGCCGTTCTTTCTTATCGATACCGAGGGAGATATCTGCTCGGCCAATGATCAGGCGGCCCGCCTGCTTGGTTTCAGCAAGCGAAGACTGGTCGGAAGGCGGCTGGCCGATTTGGCTGCTGCTAAAGTATCGGGGGAGGAGGCTGCCGAGTTTATACTGTCACGGTCGGCCACCGGCCATTCCACTCATGAACGGGAAATTGAGGTGCAGACGGTCGACCAAGAGTCAATCTGGGTCAGTTTGTCCTCCCGGCCGGTTCTTGATCGACAAGGTCACGTTCTGTTGACCGGCGTGACGGCTGTCAACATTACCGAACGCAAAACCGCGGTGTCGGCCTTGTGTGAGAGCGAGGAGCGGTTTCGAAGAACCTTTGACGAATCCCCAATCGGGGCGGCCATGGTCTCATTGGACAATCGCTTCGTTCGCGTCAATTCGGAACTTTGTCGCATCACCGGATATACCGAGAGTGAATTGACCGCCCTCGGTTGGGCCAACGTAGTAGACCCTGAAGACCTGGACGAGATTCTGACCGCCTCCAAAGAGCTTTTGAACGATCGCGTCGAACAGTACGCGATCGACTGTCGGCTCATGCGAAAAGATGGCGCCACGGTCTGGGTGCGGCAGTCGGTTCGTGTCATGAAGGATGCGCTGAACACGCCGGTGTACTTCCTGCCGATGATTGAAGACATCACCCTGCGCAAACAAGCCGAGGAAGAAATCCGATTCTCCGAAGAACGCTTTCGCCTGCTCTACGAAAACGCCCCGGTGCCGTATCAGTCGCTCAATCCGGAGGGGAGACTGCTGGACGTGAACGACGCCTGGTGTCAGGCCTTTGGATATGAGGTGGAGGAAGTACTGGGTCGGCCTATGACCGAGTTTTTGACCGAGGACAGTGCCGAGAAATATCAGCACAGTTTTCCTGAATTCAAGAGAACGGGAAAGATCTCCGGCCGCGAGTTCCAAGTCGTGGGCAAAGATTCAAAAACTCGCACCGTACTGGTCGACGGACGGGCTCACTTTGACAAAGCGGGGCGGTTTGATCGTTCTCACTGTATCTTCTGGGACATCACGGACCGGAAAGAGGCCGAGGCTCAGATTCGGCAAAGCGAGCAGCTTCATCGCACCTTGGTTGAAACGATGAGCGAGGGCGTGCTTATGCGTGATGGCGAAGGCTGCATCACCTATACCAACGAGCGAGCCTGCGATCTGCTGGGTGCTTCGCGTGAGGCGCTGATCGGTCGTCCAATTCTCGACTTTGTAGAAGGGCAGGACAAGCTCATCCTTGAAGAGAGGTTGAAATCCTCCACCGATGCCCGGCCCTATGAGTTGACCTGGAAGCGCAAAGATGGGACACACGTTACAACTGTGGTCTCGCCCGCTGAAGTAACGGCGGCCGACGGCAGCCTTAAGGCGTCGATCTCGGTGATCACCGATGTCTCACAACTCAAACGGACCGAGGCGATGCTGAAACGAACCGGTCGTACTCTGGAAACACAGCGACACCAGTTGGTAGAGAAAGACACCGCCCTGAAGCAGGTGTTCGAGCACCTCGAACAGGAGAAAGCCGCCTACCGGAAGAACATCTGTTCGGACGTCGAAATGGAACTGAAACCACTTCTGCGTCTGATTAAGTCGGCCGCGGCAGCGGAGCAAAAGCAGCGTGTCGATCAGGCGGGACGCAAACTTAAACTTTTGTTGAACCAGGATGTCAACTCTTTTGACAAGAGGTTTGCAGCCTTGACGCCCCGCGAACGCGAGGTCTGCCGGTTGATAAAAGAGGGCATGTCCTCAAAGGAGATGTCCCAGCAACTCAATCTGTCGCTCTTGACCATTCACAAACATCGTGAGAACATCAGAAACAAGCTCAATGTGAAGAACAAGAACGTCAATCTCAGTACCTACCTTCACTTTAGGTAGACACCTCCTCCTACGCAATTACTACGCAACAAGCCCGTATTGACATATCCCCAAACGACATTAAGTTGCAGCATTGGAAATGGGAGGTCGACTTCGACTCGGCTTAGGCTTGGTCGGGTCGACCTTTCGCTGAATCGTTGAACTTGGGACGGAGTGGCGACATAATCTGGGAGTGTTATCGATGACTTCAGAGAAGATGCACCACCGACATTCGATCACTCCCCCGCCGCCGTCCTGAAAACCTTTAGAGGGGAACGATGAGTGATTTCCAAACCAAGATTCTAATCTGCAAGGACTGTGGCGAGGAATTTGTTTTCACGGCCGATGCCCAACAGTATTTCTCGGAGAGAAAATTGAGTCACCTGCCAGAGTTGTGCAAACTCTGTTACCTGGCGGCGCGACGGCAACCCAAAGCGCAAAGCCGTGGGCGCCGCATACAACCTGAAGTGAATGGCAACCTATTGAATCCGCCGCCGGGTTAGGTGATTTCCAAACCATTTGAATTGGTAATCTAATCCTGGACAACGGGTCGGTCTGTCCGGGAGCGACTGTGTTGGATTGAGTCGGGCATGGGTCCGTGGGTTGACTTGTTCGCGGCCCGGCCAGCCAGGCAGTGCTAAGGGCTGTTGGGGGTGATATTGGGCTTATCCGTCAGATGAAAGTCGCTCCAAAGCCTCATCATGGTTTCTGTCTCGATCGCTTCCAGTTCCAGCACGTATTCAGTGTGCTGATAGCTGCCGAACGTTTTGCCTGCCCTCGTGATACTGCCCTGCAGGAAAACGTCGATGCCCAACGAGTCTCGCAATCGCGTGGCACTTTCTGCAGAAATCATCTCAACCTGATCCCACCGCGCGTTTCGAGGCATGAGACCCCAATTCCACGAATGCTTGAACTCCACATTGGAGCGAAAACTAAGTTCAACAGTCAAGTCGAAAATGAGTGTATTCATGTCTATCTGCTCATCGGTTTTGTCGCGAATAGGGCCTACAGTAACTACCGGTGGATGGCCCTTTGCGGCTGTGAAAGTCTGGACCCACCCACCTTCCAAGAAGGATTTCGAGATAATGTAGGTTGCCGTTTTCGAATCACTGTAGGTCCATCGGATGCTCGAATCTGAATCGGCGCTGCTGGTGCGCGGTTTGGTGAATTTTCCATAACCTTCTTTGCTTGATCCGGTAGCGCGGAGATTCTTGAGCTCTACCGGCCAGTCCTTTAGCGGGTCCAGCAAAGCGTTGAGCTCTTTACCTTCGTTGGTAGCGGCAAAGGAGTCCAGGTACGACTGGTCAAGTATAGCGACTCCAGGGTCACTATACGGTTGTGATTCGGGCGGGGTGGGCCACAGCCAGATCCCCATTGTCACCAGCGTGGCACATACGCCAACCGTTCCCAGGACCCAAGGGAGTCGCCTCTTGGCCTGAGAGAATTCACGTAATGTCGGCTCGTCTGTGTCGCCGTCTTGGACTCTATCTTCGTCCCTGGGAACATTCCCACTATCTTCACTTCGCGGTTCGTCTGGCTTCGGTTCTTCTGTGGCCGGTTCCGGAGGTTTCGGTTCACCGACGGCAAGCTTGATCGTATCGACCAGCAGATCAAACTCTTCGCTGTCATCACCTGGGCTCCATCCGATCAGCTTGGCTGCTTCGATCATCCGGAATTGAAGCGGCGGTTTCACATCGTCTATCATGACCGGAATCAGTTTATCCAGGCCCAACGCTTCGTTGGCCTCCGTTATTACCCAATGCGATTCGATTGAATTGAGTGACCACACCACTATCACACACTTGGATTTGTTCAAGCCCTCATCGATCACGGTAGAAAACTTCTCACCCGGACGTATCTTGGTATCCCACCAAACCTCCCAGCCAATGTTCTGAAGCGCTTTGACCAGCGGTTCGATGCGCTCACGATCACCGCTTGAGTAGCTTAGAAAAATGTCACAATCGGTGGAATAGTCTTGTGTCATAGATCGTCTCTTCGCTCATCAGGTGACTGATCATGGGGCATAGTTGTAGAGCCATAAAATATACGAAATACTCCAATTTGGGTCAAGGGTCCGATAGGTGGCCTGCCTTATCCCTGTTTTGCCACAACCGCTTCGACTCACGCAACCAACGGTTTCTTCAATACAGTTGCAACAGAAAAATGGATACCCGCTTTTGCCGTCCGATAGGCGGCGTGACTTTGGTCCTATCGCGGCATTGTTGCCTGCAAGAGACGCCAACCGCGACGGCCGACTTCGAGGTTGGCGTGTGTCACCCGATCCAATTCAATTCCGTCGACCGACAAAAAACGGATGACCACATTGTGGCTGCCCGGCGGGACCTCGAAATCTCCGACGAGAATACGTCCTGGCAGGAACTGGGTGGATCGCAAGTCGGCGTTTTCAGTGATGTCTGTGCCGACATCGATGGCCGCCTTTTTCAGCCAACCTTCCAGCCCGCCGGTGTCGGCTTTCTTTTTGAGTTTGTGCGCAGCCAGCCCCTTGACGATGGCCCGGGCGACTGAACGAACGTAGATCAGCGTCTTTTTGGCCTCGAATGTCTGCTCAGCCACCGCCCCGATGTCCTCGATCAGTTGAAGCCTTTCGGTTGGCCGACCGTCGATCAGAACTTCAACAGTTGCTACCTGCGACGTTCGTTGTACGATCTGTGGTAAGGCAAACTTGAAATAGTAATCCTGCGAGACTTTCACCGGCAGATGCCCATATTCGGCACCCTGCATGGACGGGTCATCATAAAGTACCTGCACCAGGTCGAGGTCCTTATCGGTTCTGATGCGAAGCGATAGCGCTTCCTTGATTGGCGCTTTACCGATGAGGGCAACGACACTGAGAATGGCGCCACTATCTGAGTGGTAGGTCACCTTGGGCATCTCGAAACCATAGATGTGAGGCTGCGAACGAAAAGCGTCGGTCAGGTAATCGAAATCGATTCGTGCGTCATCGTACTTACCGTCGGCGGCGTACATGTGCATGCTTAGATATCGCGCGAAGGCATCGTTATGAAAGCGCATGGTCGGCAGATCGAAATCGATTTCGACGTTACCAGAGTCCTCGGCCATGCCCTGCCGGTAGCGGTGGGCGGCGTCGCCGTATTTCTGCTCCAGTTGTTCCAGCTTGAGATTAGCCCGCCGAATCTCGACAAAGGCGTCCTCGAACTGCCTGAGTGCGGCGTAGTTCAGGGCCATGATCAGGTTGGTGTAAAGAACCTCGTAGTCCTCGCCGGAGTACTCAAGAATATTGTCGTTGAGTAATAGTGATGCTGCGGCGCGTGAGACCGATTTGGTGAAAAGCTCTTCGGCAGCTCGCTCGGCTACCGTGAGTTTCTCATTGCTGGCTTGATAGTCACCGGCGTAGTGAGCGAGCATTCCGGCATCGACAAAGTACAGGAAGCGATCCTTGTGGGCATACTTGCCGCTCTCTCGCGCGGTTTCCAGAAGCTGCCGAGCCGAGTCAATATTCCCGGAGCGCAACTCGGCGTCAATAGGTGTGTAGAAACCCCGCCGCGTGGCCAGATTGCTGCAACCAACGGCCACCGCCGTGACCAGAAGGGAAACTCCGAATCGTTTAAGAGCGGACGCTTGTCGCGTCATCATCTGCTACCACTTCCGGCTGCCCTGAGTGATCCCTTTCTTGATCTCCTGCGAGCCGATCCAGACTTTCTCCATTGTCTCGATGTTTACCATCTCCAGATCGATCTGGTAAAAAGAGATACGATCTTTTCCAGCCTGATCGGTGATCTGCTTAAAGGCGCCTTGCAGCATGAAATCGGCGCCCAGTTCCGCACGCAGTTTTTTGGCTGTCTCGCGGGTTGCGTATTCCTGTTGTTCCCAGCGTTCTTCGCGAATCTCGGCGCGCTGTTCTTTGGAGGCCACGAATCGAACCTTGGCTGAGTTGATCAGCTCGCGTTCAAAATCCGAAATGATTATCTCCATCTGGATATGTTCGCTGGTCAGGTTGCGAATCAATCCCACCGTCACTTTGGGGCGTTCCCCTCCGTGGGTGGCCGCATAATTATCGTGCCATGTCCGCGTGAGACAGTCCAGGATGAGACCTTCAGCTGTCTGTCGGGCGTCGACATCGTTCCATCCGCCGCTCAGGTCGTGTGTACTGTTGGGGTCCAGGCGTGTCACTGTTGTGCCGCCGCCGCATCCGAGTCCCAGACCGGCCAGGACTATTACCGTAACCAAATAACGCATCACAATCCTCCGTGATATTTCAGACATTGGTATCCTGTTGTTAACATCGGTACTCACAAGCACCGACTGAAGAAAGCTACCGATGCTGCAATTTCGTGGCAACACAAAACTTTTGTGGGTGTGGCCCGGACTTCAGGGCTTGTTGATACAGGTCTTACTCGCGAGTGGTGTTGGGCGACCCCGCCCGACACCACTTTCGAGCGCGGCGCACGAGGACGTACACCGCGCACGTTTAGCTAATGGAGAATCGCGCTAAGCGCGATGCCGGGACCGCTAAGGGGTCACGACCTACGGTTGAAAACGCAGGTCAAGTAGGTCAGGACCCTTGTGGTCCTGACAATTGCGTCAGGTCCGTAAAGGACCTGACCTACAAGAGTTGCAAACATCATTATTGAGTGGGTGTCTTCAGCAATTCGTGGTAGCAGAGGCGGGTGCGGTCGTTGTCGAGGTCCCATAAGTGAAAACTATTCCCGCGGCAGCGCGACCATTCGCTGCAATCAACGCATTTGTCGGTCTTCATCCACTTACGGTTGCGAAACGCTTGGTACCGGTTTTCCCATATATCCACAAAGGAGTCTTTGAAGATGTTTCCCTGACTGAACCGTCGGTCGATATTGGGACAGGCCAGAATGTCGCCATTGACCATAACGCCCGCAACACTGATCCCGGCCTGGCAGAAAAAGCGGTGGTCGCGCGCTTTGAGTTCATGCCGGGGACCCAGATAGCCCGACTCGGAATACGTGACCGGCAAATCTCCCAGCCTTCGATACCGTTCGATCTTCCCCATAAGCGAGCGGAATTCGTCGCCGTTGAGAAACAGCTCGTCATGCCGAACGGCCCGACCTATGGGGCTGATGGTGAACAGACGCCAGGCGGGGACACCGAGTTCTCGAACCTGCTCGTAAAACTCATCAAGCCGCTCAAGCGATCGCTTGTTGACGCAGGTGACAATGTCCATGCATTGATAAAACGGATCAGCCACCAGCATCTGGATGGTTCTCACCGCCCGTGCATACGAGTCCGACCGACCACGCAGCCAGTTGTGGTCCTCTTCGAACCCATCGAGACTGACCGTGACCGAGCACATACCTGCCGCCTTCGCCGCGGCTACGGTTTCTTTTGTCCAGGCATGTCCGTTGGTGACCATGCCCCAGGGAAACTCAAGTTGTGTGATCTCTGCACCCAACGTGAACAGCGAAGGATAGCACAAAGGCTCACCGCCGGCCAAGGCTACCATGATTTTGTGGCTGTCGTATTTCTGTTTGATTTCCTCAAGCACCCGGATCACCTCTTGGGACGGCAGGTCAGGTGTCCTGGTATCGCGGATACAATCTGAGCCGCAATGCAGACAGGCGAGATCACAACGATGGGTGAGTTCCACGAACAGATACCGCAGATCATGCACGCGGGAAACAGCCGACTGGTAAATCGGCAGTAGCGTTTTGGTTGCAAAGTCACCTATGGCCACATCGCTCCGATCTGTGAGATAAAATCTACTTTGTAGACACTGTGTCCAATGCTATTGCTATTGCGTGCTGTTCGAACTTGCCATAATAGAGAGTGCCTCCGGGTGCGGTCTGTGTCAACTGGAGAGCCAGCTGGGTGGCCTGGAATTCGCCGCCGCCCGAGGCGCCGTCGGCATCGATCACATACAACGAACAAGTTTGAAAACCACCAAATCCGCAGGGGTTAAAACCATTGAGCAACAGTGACCAATTGCCGTCGATGTCGGAAGTAACGGTAGCCTCGTCGAAGGATACCTCGATGCCCTCAAGCGGCGTCTGATCCGACGCTTTGACAACCTGACCGCTGAGTTGGTAGGTAGCGTAGGGAACACCATACTCGATAACCGGGCCGTACTCCGGACCGGGACCGTACTCGACCCAAGTGGTTGGTGACCGGCCGCACGACATCCCCAGGGACCCGAGCGCAAACGCTATTAGCTTGTAGTATAGTCTGGCCATCTTCCTCTCCGTCTGATCCGAACCGTTTTCGCCTCGCCGTGTCTTCTATTATACAATGGACGAACACATCCGGTCAAACGTCAACAACAATCGGCGCGATGGGGTTCAGCTTTCGCTCTGCCGCATGCTCAATCCGATGCGTTTGCGGTCGATGTCGATGGATAGCACGGTGACGCGCACTTTTTGATGCACCTTCACGATTTCAGAGGGGTCTTTGACGAATTGATCGGCCAACTCGCTGATGTGCACCAATCCGTCCTGATGAACCCCGATGTCGACAAAGGCGCCGAAATTGGTCACGTTGGTCACGACCCCCGGCAGTTTCATGCCCACTTTGAGGTCGTTCATGGTATGCACCGAGTCATCGAACGAAAACGATTCAAAGGCTGCACGCGGATCACGGCCCGGTTTGGCCAGTTCATCCATGATGTCGGTCAGGGTCGGCAGCCCGGTTCCGTCGGAGACGTAGTTTTGCAGCGTGACTTTCTTACGTAGTGATTCGTCCTGCATCAACTGAGATACGGTGCAACCCAAATCGCGCGCCATCTTCTCAACAACCGTATAGCTCTCCGGATGTACGGCGCTTGAGTCCAACGGGTTCTTGCCGTCGGCGATGCGCATGAACCCGGCTGCCTGCTCGAACGCCTTGGGTCCCAGCCGCGGTACTTTCTTGAGGGCGGTGCGAGTCTTGAACGGTCCGTTCTCGGTGCGATAGGCGACCACGTTTTGCGCCAGCGCCGGTCCCAGGCCGGAGACGTAAGTGAGCAGTTGTTTGCTGGCCGTGTTGACATCGACGCCGACACTGTTGACACAGCTCATCACCGTATCGTCCAGAGATTGCTTTAACGCCGTCTGGTCAACATCGTGCTGATACTGTCCGACGCCAATCGACTTGGGGTCTATCTTAACCAGTTCGGCCAGCGGGTCGGTCAGGCGGCGTCCAATCGAGACCGATCCGCGCACGGTGACATCATGTTCCGGGAACTCCTCGCGAGCGATTTCCGAGGCGGAGTAGATCGAGGCGCCGGCTTCGTTGACCATCTCGATCTGAACATGATCGGCCAGGGCGATCTCACGCACGAACGATTCCGTTTCGCGTCCGGCTGTGCCGTTGCCAATGGCGATCACGTTCACTTTGAAGCGCGCGCACAGCGCCTTGATGTCGCCGGCTGCTTCGTCGCGTTGTTTTGTGGAGCCGTGCGGAAAGATCGCCATATTGTGTTGCAAACCGCCCTGTTTGTCCAGCACGACCACTTTGCAGCCGGTGCGAAAGCCGGGGTCGATAGCCAGCACGTTCTTACGAGGCAAGGGAGAGGTCATCAGAAGTTCGCGCAGGTTCTCGGCAAACACTCGGATCGCCTCGGCATCTGCAACCGCTTTGGTTTCGTTGCGCAGTTCGGTTTCCATGGCCGGAGCGAGCAGTCGTTTGTAACTGTCCTGAACAGCCAGCGCCACTTGTTGCGTGGCGGCGTTATTGTTGATGAGGAAGATACCTTCCAGGATGGCCAATGCTTCCTCTGCAGGCGGTGCGATCGCCACTTTCAAGACCGATTCCGCCTCGCCGCGTAACATGGCCAGCAGACGATGCGATGGAACTCTCGATAGCGGTTCCCCCCAGTCGAAATAATCTGAGAACTTAACGCCTTCGTTCTCCTTGCCCTTGGCCACAGTCGATGTGATAACGCCCTGTCTGGTGAACAGCTCACGCATCCGCGCCCGTGCGCCCGAGTCCTCGTTAATCCATTCGGAGATAATGTCACGTGCGCCGGCCAATGCGTCGTCGATGGTCGCAACGTCTTTTTCCTGGTCAATAAACAGCTCTGCCTCTGCGTGGACATCGATGTCATCCTGCTCAAGCAACAGTTCGGCGAGCGGTTCCAAGCCGCGTTCCCGGGCAATCGTGGCGCGCGTGCGACGCTTGGGTCGGAAGGGTAGATAGATGTCTTCCAGCACGCTCATCGATTCGGCTGCATCGATTTTAGTCTGCAACTCGTCGGTGAGCAGATCGCGTTCGATCAATGACTTCAGTATAGCCTCGCGACGCTTATCCAGTTCGCGCAGTTGTGCTATTCGATCACGGACCTGAGTGATCGCAACTTCATCGAGACTGCCAGTGGCTTCTTTGCGGTAGCGTGCGATGAATGGCACGGTGGCGTCATCGTCAAGCAGACCCACGGTTGCCTGGACCTGTCTCGGTGCGAGATTGAGTTCTTGAGCGATTTTTGCGATGTGATCCTTGGTCATTGCTACCTGCATCTGTTGTTAGCGTTAGGGGCGAAAGATAAACGAATCACCGGAGAAACCAAACAGAAAAGCAGGCAAGCCTTTTTTTCGAACTTCGCGGGTAACGAGCTTGAGTCTAGTTTCGCCTTGTTTCGTCCAGCTTTCTATTGATCTGTTCCCTGTAATCCTCGAATCGTGGGTCCGCGACCGGTTGGTCCATTCCGTTCAACACTTTCAGCGCTGCCTCGTAACGTCGGTCATTAAAGCAGGCCGCGGCCAGATTTATGGCGGCATTCTCAAACCCGGGCATGATTTCGAGTGCGCGGCGATAAAAGAAGATGGCCGAGTCATGCATCTGCTTGAGCTCGTAGCAAGTGCCCAAATTGTTCAGCACATGGTGATGGTTGGGGTGCACACCGTATGCATCGGAGAAATCGTCAAAGGCTGCTTCATGCCGCCCCAAAGAGAAGTTGGCCACGCCACGGTACCAGGTGAGCGGTGTAGCTGCGTGATCAAACCGAACGAGCCAGGATGTAGCCAGGTCAACTTCACGAATCACCGACGGCCATTCGGCTTGATCACGGGCGTTAAGGGCGCCGACGATGTGACTCTCGGATTGTAAGCGGACCAGACCTACCGTGAGCGATCCAAGGGCGAGGGCGACCACGGCGGTTAAGAGCAGTCGTCGAACCTTGTCCGAGCCGATTTCCTTCGTTTTATGGACAGCCGGTATCGATGCTAACATCAGCGCCAGGAGCATGGTGTGTACCATGCGCTCTTTGGGATAACTGAAAAAACTGATGATCATGAAAAGCACCAGGCCGAACAACATGGTGAACGAAGCGGCGACATCATCCGAGGTAGTCGCGATGCGGACGGTTCTGATGGATTGAACCAGGGCCATAGTCAGGACGGTCAGATAACATATCAGCGAGAATATCCCCGACTCGGAAAGGATCCATAGGTAGTCGTTGTGGGGGCGCTGAAACATGGCATTGTCCGTCCATTGCCGTTTCGCGATCGGTCCGTAAGCAGGACTGATCAGTTTCCAGTTGCCGGCACCGACTCCGAGCAGGGGAAAATCAGAAAACATGGCCAGGCTGTTTTCCCACATGGCCAGCCGTTCGGCCACCGAACCCTGGTGTAATGACGAAGCTGTCATGGCACGATCTACAACCGACTGTTGGTCCGACCGTCGTAAAATCGGTGTTGAAAAGAGGACAGCCGTTATGGCCGCTACCAGGAAAGCAGCGACAGCCCGTCGTTTCCAAATTGGCAGTTGTCCGGCGGATATCTGTACATTACGTGACAAGACCAGCCAGGCACCGATCAGCACGATAGTCGCAAGGGCCAACGCAAACCAGGTGGCACGACTGTTGGTGAGCATCACGATAGCGATTGCCGGCACGATCGCGGCGAGACCGAAACGACGCCAGATGATCCCACCGTGAAGGATTACATAGAGAACGAAGGGTAGCAACAGACATAAGGCGGAAGCCAGCAGGTTGCGATTGGCCAGTCCGCCGCTGCGCACGTATCCAGCGAAAGCGACATCATAATATTGGCATATTCCGATGGCAGCCAGGCAGACTGCAACTACGGTCAGTCCGCGTGCGAAGAGACCAAAGGCTGATCGGTTGCGCCGCATAATCATGGTGAAGACGACAACAAGCGACACCCACAGCGCTGCTTTCCCGGTTTCCATCACGGCTTCGGCGGGGACGTGGGCCGAACTGAGGGAGAGGGCTGTGAACAACAGAAACCCGAATAGGGAATAACCAATCGTGCGACCAGGCTGGCCCGGTACTGATTCGTCGGATGTGCTCGGCCTTGGCCACAGTGAGATTCCCAACAGTACAACCCCTGCCGATAGAGTGATCAAGCGAGGTAGAAGCACCGGGTCAAGCGTAGCCTGGGAACTCACAAAGGGAGTGACAATCAGGAGGCCGGTGCCCAGATAGGTCGGCCATCGATCCGGGCGTTGTGAAGGCGGGTGGCGCAATGATTAACTCAGACAAAAGTTACTTTAGTTTGAGGTCATTTTACGGTATTCTTGAGCCGGAAGAAAAGAGTTTTATCAAGGAGATGTTGAGAATGGCCGGTAGAAAACAACCTTCCGTGTTTGAAAAATATGCTCACGAATACGATCTGATTACCAACGCGGTGGAGCGCGTGAATTATCACCAGAAGGAAGTCGATGCCCTTATCACTCGCTTTGCGCCGGCCACGGTTCTTGATGCCGGTTGTGCCAACGGTCTGACTTCCGAGTTGTTGGCTCGTCGCGGCGTAAACACTGTGGGGTTGGATTGCTCTCGTCGGATGATTCAAGCGGCGCGTGAAAAGTGCGACTCAAAGAATCTGCCGTTGAGTTTCCGGGTGGGCAATTTCGAACGACTGCCGAAAAGTATGCACTCTGAGTTTGACCTGGTGGTCTGTCTGGCCAATAGTATTTCGGGCGTCAGCAGTGTCGCGGGAGTCAGAAAGACACTGAAGAACTTCTATGCAGTGCTGAAGCCGGGCGGTTGGCTGGTGATGCAAATGCTCAACTATTCCTCCATGAAGGAAGGAACTTTGTTCCCGATCCGAGCCACGGCCAACGACGGGATCATTTACGAGCGGTTCTCTGAACGACGTGGAAAACGACTTTCTGTTTATGTGTCTCGTTTGGAAATGAGAGGATCGAGTCAGAAGTTTGAGGTCTTTCGGCACGAGTTTGATACTTATGACATCGCTTTGATTGGCCGATTGGTGGCCCGGAGTGGTTTTTGCAAGGTGGGTAAGTTTGGCGACTTGTACCTCAAGAAACGGTTTGCCCGGACCTCACGTGACTTGGTTTTGATTTGTCAACGGCCCATTGGTTGAGGCGTTTTTGTGTTGACACCTTGCCCTCTGATCCTATTTTCGGTGCTACCATGAAAACTGTTCTGACTATATCTGCTGTTCTCCTTGTTGCCACCAGTTCGGTCGTCGCCCAGCGTGCGTTCACGGGCGATTCCATAATCGATGAATACCGCCCCGACGGCGAGTTGCGCATGTGGACCTTTATCGTCAAAGACTCAACCATCGGTCGATTATTCTCAACCGTGAAGGGTCGCACCACCATCGACGGTATCGAAGCACGCATCATCGAACAACGATTGGGGCTGGACTTCAGTCGACAAGGCTCCGGAGTGTCCATCAATGTCGAAGGAAGACAGTATGTCGGAGAAAACGGCGGATACCTTGGCTGTGATCTGACAATAAAGACGGGTGAACAGATCGCCCAGCTTGAAATCAAGAGGGATGGTGACACCCTGCGAGGTAGCGTAGAGCAGGGCGGCCGCAGCAGCGATTTGCAGCAGCAATTTGATGTCAACGGATTCGCCGCCGACATTTACCTGCTGGATATGCACGAACTGTATCTCTCCATGCACGATTTTAAGGTCGGTGATACTATCCGCGACACGCTCTTTGTTCCACAGATGATGTCAAAACAGTATGTCGAAGCGACCATCCAATTGTTCGTGCAAAAGCAGGTTTATAGCGGCGTATTCGATTCCGCTTTTGTAGTTCGATACACCCATCCACAACTTCAGGCCTTTTATTTCACGCCGGATAAGCGACTTGTGAAAGTCGAGATACCTGGTCAACAACTGAAAGCATATCTGGACGTTGTTCGAAAATTCGAAACGGGAGCCAGTGGTCCATCGACGACCGGTCCGACAACCGGGAATGTCCTCAAGCGGCTGCCGGTCTTTCTGGCCTACTTCGTTCTGGGATTGATCGCTTTGGTATTCTACGTCGGACGTGGTTGGCGATGGGCGGTGGCCTGGGTTGCTCTGGGAGCAGGCGGAGTAGTGTACCTGGTGGTAACGGTGACTCAGATGCCGCTACAGGTGTATCTGGTTGAGCATTTGTTCATTCCCCGGATCGCAGCGGGTGGATCGCCGTACTTCCTCGGGCTGTTTCCCGCTATGACAGCCGGTATAATCCAGGAGTTGCTCAAGGCGGGACTGATACTTGCTTTTGCATTCCTGCTGAAAGTGCGTTCGAACCGTTTAGCGGTTATTGGAGCCGTCTGCGGCGCAGGATTCGGGATTGTAGAAGGATGCTATCTGGCCACGCTGGCTGTGAACGTCGACCTGTTCTCATGGCATTTGCTGGAACGTGGTTTTATGATTCTCTTTCACACAACGTCGGGTGCTCTGTTGGGCTACGGTCTGGTCGGTGGTATGAACAGCCGTCGGTTCCGACTGATGTTGGTGGGGATGATCCTGTGTGATGCATTGTTGAGATACTTGCCGGTATTCGTACAGCAGAGGGTCGTTGATGTTCGGATGATGTACTTTGTGATTCCGCTTTTGGTGGTCAGCCTGACCGGGTACACGCTTTGGCGGCTTAAGAGGGAGGGGTAATTCTTTTCTGTCATTCCCGCGAAGGCGGGAATCCACTCTTAGACTACTGATTCGTAAAGGTCCTCCCAATTGGGATTCTCTTTTTCTATCATCCGTATCTTCCATGCCCTACGCCATTTCTTGATCTGTTTCTCACGAGTGATTGCAGCGTAGACATCATCATGCGTTTCATAGTAGACTAGGCGATGAACCTTATACTTTTTGGTAAAACCCTCCACGCTTCCTGACTTGTGCTGATAGATGCGGCCGACAAGGTCGCCGGTTATCCCTGTGTAGAGTGTACCGTGTCTATCGCTCGCGACAATGTATACGTAATACTGCGACATAAGGAAGATGGACCCCCGCCTTCGCGGGGGTGACAGCGAGAGAACCCATCTGTCGCTTTACCCCAGGTGGGATACTTAAAGATCATCGCTTGTTGTACAGTGGATGTTGTCCTTTGCCTGCCTTTGCGTACTTGCTGAATGCCTCGTACTCGAAGAATGCCACCCAGCCCATCTTGAGATACTCTTCCGGACTCCGTTTTGTAACGTCGCAGTCAATGGACATGGCGGCGACATACATGCACTTTTTCCACTGACTATAATCACCCAGATCCTCACGCATTGACTTTCCACCGCTATGCCCTTTGCCGCCCTTGATGGTACGATCGAGTTGATACCACCTGCCTGCCAGACCATTTCGTGAATTAGTCATCCCAATGTAGTCAACATCTTTCCATTCGGGCCGGGTACCTGTCAAGCTCCTCTTGTCTGTAACAGCTATGAGGTAGACACCAGGCCGGCGTCGGCGCGGATAACGGTGTCGGTGGCTCCAGTCGTACCATTCAGAGAATTCCAGTTCGGGCAATTGAATTCTTCTCATAATCCCCCCCTCACGCTTTCAGGATCAGGCCGGCGCCGGCGCGGCCGTCGATACGAATCTCAACCGGCGCCATCAACTCGATATGGCGCACGAACTCCGTCTCCTCCGACGGCGGCAGAGTCATGAACCAATCCCACTCGATAAACCCATTGCCGATGGCCGCATTGACCGTCATGTAGCCAACCTGGAACGAAGTCAGGTTGTGAAAAAAGTGCGTACCGAACGATGGATCGGGCGCAAAGTCTCCATAGGCCGTCTCCACGATTACGCCAACGGCTGAAATCTGATTCCACACCACCGGCACACCCAGCCATCGCTCCGACGATCCCCAGCGACCCGGCCCGATCAAAAGATACCTGCGGTCGGCAGCTTTCAGTTTGGCATTCAATCGCCCAACTTGCTCGGCGATCTCAAGAGTGCGTCCACGATCGAAACTTTCCGGCGACACGAATATAATGTCACGAATATCATTGTGGCTTATGTTCCCCAGCGCGTTTTCACTCTTGGCCACGATCCGCGAAGTCTCGACATCATCCAGCGACACCGTTTCGAACATGGCGTCCTTGATCATAGGACGTATCTGAAGGAAGTGGAATTCCTCGGCCTGGCTGCTGTCGGTGTGCAGGTTGACCGCAAACTCTATTTCCACGGGACAATTCAGACCCTGCGAACCCAGCTGCAACAAGTACTGAGCGATCTCGCACAGAGGGAATCGGCTCATTTTGAGAATCGGAGCAAAGCTCACGATGCGCGTACCATCGCGACCGGCACCGTCATAGACGCGGTCGTTCTCCGCCGAGTAGGTGGAACAGATGGGGTAGAGGCTGCCGTCGTTCTCAGCCTGGGTAAGATTGAGACGGATAAGTCCCATGTTGCCGCCCGGCTCCGGCAGGACCGATGGGTCCTTCATGTCGATGGCATAGAAATCGTGCTGCGAGTTGTTCAGCATATCCTTGGTGGTGGAAAACTGCGGCAGTTTCTCCGGGTAGCCGGGGGAGAAGCGCAGACAGTTATGCCCGTCGACAATCGTCTTGCCGAGTCCGAGCGCCACATACACAACGCCGTCTTCGGGTTGCACTCCGTCCATCGAGTAATAGTTGTATGACAGCGCGACACCGGAAAAGCTGGGATAGAAGCCATCACCGTACCTTTGTCCTATCGCCTGTTGGATGATGACGGCCATCTTTTCTTCCTCGACGCGATTACCGACGAATTCGTGATAAACCCGCGCATTCTTGAAGTAGGTCGACGCGTAGATCAACTTGATCGCCGTGATCAGTTGGTGCAGGCGTACTTCGAGTCTCGGATGGCTGTTGGTCAGCATGTGGGTGTCATAGACTCCTGCCGCCGGTTCCAGGTGGGAGTCTTCAAGCATCGATGACGACCGCACGGCCAGCGGATACTTGATAACGTTGAGAATGGCTCGCAGGTCGGCCTGGGTTCGGCGGGGGAACTTGGCTTTTGAGAATGCCCTGGTGATTTCATCGTCGCTGGATGCTTTCAGAGCCGGATGCAGAAGGTTATTGGTCTCAATGAAAGCGTCGAAAACGTCAGTTCCAATAACCACAGAGTGTGGCACCGACACTTTAACACCGTCGAAGTCCTCTTCGATATCATGCCGACACAAGAGGGCATTGATGAAAGCGAGACCACGCCCCTTCCCGCCCAGCGATCCGCCGCCGATTCGAACAAAGTCCGATTGCAGGTCGAACTGTCGCCTTGAAAAGTCTGAAACCACGCCCAGCTGTCGCTCATGCCGGAAGTTCTTGAAAGTGTCGATCAGATACAGCCGCAAGGCCGAAGCATCCTTGAACTCGGTAGCTTTGAGTGGTCGTAGTCTTGCAGCCAGGTCAAACTCGGTACGCGCCATCAGCCAGTTGGAAAAATGATTTCGCGTCGCGTGGAACAAGAGTGATGTTTCATCGACAACGGTCAGGATTTTTTCCAATTTACGGAAGTCACTCGCCCGTGCGACTTCCGTACCATCGGGCAGGGTGAATACAAAATCTCCGAACCCGAAATTGGCTTTGATAAACCGTCTGATATCCTTGTGCAGAGTAGGTGAACGTTTGTGAATGAAACCGGCATCGTGGTCGTAAGCGGTGGCCGCGTTTTCAAGGTCGGAGGATTGCATCAACACCGGTAGGTCCGGTACCTGTTCACGGATGAGCCGGACAAGCTTCAGACCGGCTTCATCATCTTTCTCGGCGCCGATGCGAAAGCGAACGTCGGAGACGACAGCCAGTACGTACTTGCGATACTTCTCAAATAGTCCTACGGCATCTTCATAATTGTCGGCCAATAGAATCTTCGGACGTGCCCGCATGCGCAGAACTTTGTCGGTGACGTTCAAACCTTCCGACATCAGGGCGCGTGTCTGCTGCATGATTTCCGTATAGAACAGGGGTAAATATGATGAGTAGAACTTAATGTTGTCTTCAACCACGATGATTACCCGGACGCCGACCAGCTTGGTGTCAAAATCGACATTCATGCGATCTTCAACGAGCTTGATAATCGACAACAGTATCTTGACGTTGCCGGTCCAGATATAAACCCAGTCGATTGCCTGTGAGTAGTCGGACTCTTGCATCACGGCCAGCTCGCGCATGTGATAAGCCAGAAAAACCACCGGCAGGCTTGGTTTGATGCTCTTAATGTCGCGGCCGAAAGAAACCACGTCGAGGTCCCCGACCCGTTTGAAAATGATAACCAGGTCGATGTCCATAGTCATCAGAAATTCGAGCGCTTCTTCAGGCGAGGAGGCCCGTTTGACGTGGGGTGTGACACTCAGATTGAGTTCCAAGAACTCGTTATAGATCAGATCGGTTAGCTGGCCATCTTCTTCGAGGACGAAAGAATCGTAAGGACTGGATACAAGCAGTACATGCTTGACCCGTTTCTGCATCAAGGAGTCGAACTTGAGGAACTTGGACTTGAAATCGGTCAGTTGCGGCTCGGCCTTCATTTTTCCTCTGTGGGTAGGTTTGGTATCACCTTGGAATATATCGTGCAGATACAGACATTCAAACAAAAAAAGGTGGAGCCACGCGTCATGGCTCCACCTGTAATATCAAAGAAGTCGGAGCTGTCTATACAGCACCCTGATCCATCATGGTATCAGCAACCTTCAGGAAGCCGGCGATGTTGGCTCCTATAACGTAGTTGCCGGGATGGCCGTATTTCTCAGCCGCTTCCAGCGAGGCTGAGTGAATGCTCTTCATAATGTTGTGCAAGCGCTGGTCGACTTCCTCGCGGGTCCAACTCAGACGTAGCGAGTTCTGCGACATTTCCAGGCCGGACACAGCCACGCCACCTGCGTTGGCTGCTTTGCCCAGACCATAAAGGACTTTATTTTCGAGGAATACGCTCACGCCTTCGGGAACCGTCGGCATATTGGCACCTTCGGAAATAAGGAAGCAACCGTTCTTGACCAAAGCCTTGGCATCGTCGGCAGAAACTTCGTTCTGGGTAGCACATGGGAAGGCGCAGTCAACCTTGACGTTCCACACGCCGACGCCTTCGTGGTATTCGCAACCGAACTTGTCGGCGTATTCTTTAATACGACCGCGCTTGACGTTCTTGAGGTCCATCACGAAGTCCCACTTTTCGCCCTTGATGCCGTCGTTGTCGACGATATATCCGGCCGAGTCGGACAGGGTGACTACTTTGCCGCCGAGTTCGTTGATCTTCTCGGTAGCATACTGAGCGACGTTGCCCGATCCGGAGACAGAACAAACCATCCCGTCCATGGACTTGCCGTTGGCCTTGAGCATTTCCTCGGCAAAATAGACCGCACCGTAACCGGTAGCTTCCGGGCGAATCAGGCTGCCGCCCCAGTTGATACCCTTGCCGGTCAGAACGCCTTCAAAGGCGTTGCGAAGACGCTTGTACTGGCCGAACAGGAAACCTATCTCGCGACCACCGACACCGATATCACCGGCCGGAACGTCGGTGTTGGGACCGATGTGACGGAACAGTTCGCTCATGAAGCTTTGGCAGAAGCGCATCACTTCATTGTCGGATTTTCCCTTGGGGTCGAAGTCGGAGCCACCTTTACCGCCGCCCATTGGCAGGGTAGTGAGGGCGTTCTTGAAGACTTGCTCAAAACCGAGGAACTTCAAAATGCCAAGGTTGACACTGGGGTGAAAGCGCAGCCCGCCCTTGTACGGGCCGATAGCTGAGTTGTACTCAACGCGGAAGCCGCGGTTGACCTGGATCTGACCCTTGTCGTCAATCCACGGTATACGGAACATGATGACTCTCTCCGGCTCGATAATACGTTCGAGAATCTTAGCCTCTTTGTACTCAGGATGTTTCTCGATTACCGGTTCGAGAGATTCAACGACCTCTTCGACAGCCTGATGGAACTCCGGCTGGGCCTGATTTTTGGCCTTGACTTCGGCCATAATGTTGTCAACAAAGCTCGACATGGACATTACTCCTCATGACGTTATGGTCAACAGCTCTTGTGTTATACCTTCATTTCGCGCTAAGTGAAACATTTCACATAGCCTTAGCTGCCGTATATATAGCCGCTATATAATAAAGTCAAGACGTTTTGGTCTGCATTTGAAAAAATCTTTTGGGATATCACTGGCTGTCCCGAATGGGGGCCGAAGTCAGCCTCGAGGATTGGTTCTAATGGGCTGTGAGTGATCGACTGGAAACTGGCTACGGACCAACCGACTTATCACCAGCTATTCCCAGCGCATTTAGTACAATACCCGCCCGCCGCGAAGCCTCTGGGTGGGGTAGCCACGTTTGTGTGGGCGGCAGACGTTTTTGTGCGTACCGTGACATGGGTAACAGATGTCAAGGCACCTTTTGGTCTACGGGCAGGGTGTCGGTTCTGGGCCGCCGCGGAACATGAAGTCAATCAGATAAACCAGGTCGCCGATGTCGAGCGGTTCGGTCCCGCTGGCGTCGATGTCAGCCTCGTCGAAACAGACCGGCGCCGGCCCGCCTCTGAACATGAAATCGATGATATAGACCAGATCAGCGATGTCGATCAGTTCGGCGCCGTCATGGTTGATATCGCCTCGCATGACACAACAGCCGGGGTCGGCATCGCACGCGACCGAGCCGTCAGTGGTCACGAGCGGGATCGGATCGCCGAATTCATCGACCAGTTCACAGTTGCTCTGAAAACCTATCGCGCAGGGTGCGTCAGGTGCGGCTGTAATGGTGCTGAAGCAGATATGGGTCAGTCTCGTGTCGTCGGCCAGGGTCAGCGCGTTCTCGAAATCTTCCCATATTATATGAACCGCGCCGGACCCGCCGTTTATCGTGGCGCCTGAGAGATGACCGAGCGATATACTGTCGTAGGTCATGCAGGTTTCGTCGTAGGTCATGTGGATTTCGACACCGGCCACAGCGCTGAAGTCCAGCACCCCGATCGGTATACAGACCACGTCGCAATCGGTCAGAACGATATCGACCAGGTATAGTTCTGCGGCTAGGGCTGTACCGCCGCTGATGGTGATTACCAACACGAGCGCTATCTTAATCAACAAATTCGAAAGGCGAGTCATGGCGGCCTCCAGGGATTACGCTGTTCATCGTCAGGTGTCGAGTCCTTCTGTGAGTATCTTTCAAGTAGTACGCTGATAAGATAACACAGTTTGCCCGTTTGGTCAATACCGCATTGGTGGTGGGTGTCTCAAACCTTGTTTGGGGCGGAGCCGAAGCACCATAGATTCACCCTTCGACTCCGCTCAGGGTGAGGTTGCAAAAGCGCGAAGCGCAAGAAAGCGATTTATCGCCACCCTCAAACCGGGATTGAGGGAGCCACCCATCGCCTGACAGTTTTTGGCCGAGTCTGAAGACTCAGCCACCACACCGTGGGTCCGGCTGCACACTAGCATAATCCTGACGATCCAAAAAAGCGCTTGCCAAATCGGGCTGGGTTGATAGTATAATAGGCAGCCAGCGGGAGTAACTCAGTTGGTAGAGTCACAGCCTTCCAAGCTGTTGGTCGCGAGTTCGAACCTCGTCTCCCGCTTTATTCGTGCCACTTGAACCTATGCCACGGTTGACCGGACGCTCGGGCTTCAAGAGAACGTTCACCATTGAGTAGATTCTTTGTAGGTCGAAACCCCTGGTCCGAAGGGGCCGTCCTGAGCGCAGTCGAAGGGCGAGGTCTCGACTTCTTTCCCGAAAAGAACCCACCCGCCGCAGAGCTGCCGGCCACGAGCGGGTCTCACGAAGACGCGCCTTGTTGAGTCATTGCGAGCGACCCCGCGTTTCGCCGGGGGAGTGCGGCAATCTCATGCCTCGACTCCGCTCGGCATGACAGGAACAGAGCCAATTGAGATTGCCACAGCCACACGAAGCGTGTGGCTTCGCAATGACGTTGTGATACAGCCCATATCACTTCAATGAACGCCCGGTTCAACTCTGGGGAAACCCACCCGCCGCAAAGCCTCTGGGTGGGGTACGGAAGTCGGCAGCAGATGTGGACATCCGCCAGCCACGATATCGAGCTTGCCACAGCTACGGGTGGCCGTCTCAAACCTTGTTTGGGGCGGATACCAATACGAGAGATTCACCCTTCGACTCCGCTCACCTATGAAAAGGTCGTAGTCAACTGTTTTTCTATACACGCTCGCTTTCGCTATACACCGTACACGGGTACGACTCACCTATTCGGGCCAATATGCCCATGATTTTT
>JAOUBJ010000016.1 GCA_029860345.1 Candidatus Zixiibacteriota bacterium
CCGTGTACTACTCAGACATCTCCGGGTTTGACCAGACACATATCTATGTTCGTGGTGGTGCAACTCGACCGGGATCAGCGGGAACCATCTACTTCAAGGACAGTACCGAAACTTATGGAAGAGTGGAAATTGACAACGAGAATTATGGTTCGTCCAAATATACCCCACTTTTTACTAACCTAGACACAATATCGGCACTCGACTTGTACAGCACTGCACGGGCCGAACAACACGGCACAACTCAACCATTTTTGAGAGTGCTAACTACGACAACTATTAGAAGCGGTACAGTATTTTGGGTCAACGGTGGTGCAGATTTTAGATGCAATGACTTGCTCATTCGTTCAGGGGGCCAAACAACTTTCGACAGTCTTTACTTTCATGATCAAGGACTTGTCACGGTTGAATCTGGTGGAGTGCTTAGTGCAGAGTCGCTTTTTGTAAGTGCAGGTGCTCAATGCTTGGGAGGGGGTACTATTAATGGTTTTATACAAAATGCTGGGGTTTTTTCACCTGGTGCGTCTGCCGGAGAAATGACAGTTAATGGTGACTTTGTGCAAACCGCCAGTGGCACTATTGAGATTGAAATTGGAGGCACTGTCCCAACGACAGACTATGCCGTTTTGGATGTAAACGGTGAAGCAACACTTAACGGAACCCTAAGCGTAAGTTATTTCAATCTATTTGAACCAATTGTCGGAGACAGTTTCCAAGTTATTGACTACAATTCTCACGTAGGGACGTTTTCTGATTTTCAGGGCTTGGATACGACACTGATTGGAGTCAATTATAGAGATTCTGGAGTTGTTTTGTTAGCCGATTCATCGGACATAGTGTCAACACAAACTCACATCATTCTATCACCTGCTGGGAATATCCCATTTGTGGTAAATCTCAGCGATCAATCTGGCCAACCAGTCGCGGGCTCAAACGATGTCTGGCTGGACTTTACTGAATGCAATGGAGTTGTCGGGTGTCCCTCCGAAGCGGCGTGGCCGATTGTGCCAGCAACGGGTGTGTCGGGTCTTGACGGAAACATTCGCTTCTGGGTCAATGCCGGCGGTTGCACTCAGGACTCAGTCAAGGTGGTGACGTCACACGGGATGATTGCAAAGGTTGCCATCAGATCACTCGATCCCAACGGAAGCCTCTCAATTAACTCTCAAGACTTCAACGGAACCTTTTGCAGTGATTACAATCTCGATGGAATAGTCGATGGAGCAGATTGGGCAGTATTTAGTAATCACCTTGGACAAAACTGTCTCGAAGGTCCTTCAAACTATTTACGTGTGACGTTGACAACAGCACCTGGATCTGGCTACATCTATTCTGGAGATACTTTGTCAATCATCGCATCCTTTACCAGTAGTTCTTCAGAGGATATGGTTATAGACAGCGTCGTGTTTCTTAATGCGGGTTTTGGAATAGCCTCAACTTGGAATCAAATTGGGACAGCTTCAGCATTTCCTCTCTTTGCCCTTGATACGGCCATCGCTTCATTCCCTTTCACTGTTCCAGCTAGCGGACACGGCTGCTTTCAAATCCGGGCTTTCCCACGATTTTCACTGAGTAAATCCTCAGTTCGCAGTGTATCGAGTGATACTCTGCTTTATGGATTTAGTATGGAGATGGGAGAAACCTGGGCTTGGTTAAAAAGTTCGGAGGGCCAAATCTTAAATGAGGTTCGCGTTGATTCAGTGACCGGTGAACAGGATTATTCGACATTGCGGCTTATGGGACTAACAAAAGAACAGTATTCAACACTAGCTTCTTATGAGGCAAGTGGCTTAATACAACTTCTTTCATCGCCAGTTGCAGACATGGCCGCGAACAGGTGGGAGACAGGATTTACTGAATACCTAGGGACAAAACAGGATACCGTACTTCGTCGCTTATCTGCCACGCTTGTGATACTCAGAGATATGTTCAGACTGAACTCAGACTCACAAGCAGTCCTGAAATACAGTCACTCGGAACCATGTGATTGCGATCCTTCACCCAACGGTTGCGGCCCAGAAGGAGTACTCAATGTACTCGTGCCAGATTTTACAGATTGTCACACTCAATGCTGTAACACTCATGATATTGCTTATTGTGCCGGTGGTGGTGGTACAGAAACTGATCGGCTAATTGCTGACAGTCGGCTAGCTGCTTGTATGATGGGCTGCGACATGTTGGGGCTCTACCTTGGACCAATATACGGAGCTGCAGTTGGTGGCCTGGGTGATGGGTTCTATTGTTATGATGAACCGCCACCTCCTGCACCAAGTGCGGGACGACAACTAAATACCGATGCTCGTCCAAGGCCTGGAGGAGATTCAGACGGGGACGGAATACCTGACGCAAATGACCCGTGTCCTCAGACTGCTCCAGGTTGCCGAGCAATGGCACATGTGTTTGGAGGATGTGCCCCTGGATCGTCCTTTGGATGTCCTCATGGTGATGATCCTGGTGAACATGATGCTGTTCCGTTTCGTGATCAGGATGACGGAGATATATATCCATTTTTTATCCCATTGGGTGATGCTTTTGGTGACTCCCTATTAATCACAATGTTTGAGTTTTTCCCAGCGGGTTGGAGCGTTGAATTGGAAGACTCATCCTCTTTTTACGCGGTGCCAGACACAATTTTCGGCATTATTTCCCACCCAGAAATCATTAATTGCTATGACACAGGTCGTGTCATTTTCGTAGCTTATGGAATGGATGGAGAATATGCTGGAACAGCAGATGCCTCAGTATTCATTGTTCGAGATAGAGGTGATCTGGATGGGAATGAATTAATCGATATCTCAGATGTGACAATGTTAATAGATCATCTCTTCATAAACTTGGTTCCATTAAATCCACTCTATGCCGCAGAACTCACCCATGACAATCAAGTGGACATTGCAGACTTGACTCGCCTGATCGACTACTTGTACGTTTCGTTGTCTCCAATTACCTGCGACCCACCTGCAGCTAAAACGAATCAAACTTCCAGTGTGTCAGTGGCTGTCAATGCGACCGTCGATAGTTTATACACGACTGTTTCTGTCGATGCTTCGGCTTCATTGCGAGGGCTGGAGTTGACCCTTGTTGGGACGGATCTTGCCAAACCGATGAAACTTGTGAATGATAGTCTGGATATGATCTTTGGTCAGGTTGAGTCTGTGGTCAGGATTGGGATTTTTGACAAGAATGGCCCCAACACGATTAAAGCTGGAAAAACCGAAGCTGTTCGAATACCGGGAAAGTTCCGGCTTGAATCAGCAAGAGCTGCTGATATTGCATTCAACAGCATTCTTGCAGACATTAACTCAACGACCGAGCCAACGCTTCCCAAAGAGTTTTCATTGAGCCAGAATTTTCCGAATCCGTTTAACCCTAAAACAGTTATCTACTTTAGTCTTCCAAAAGCATCTAATGTTGAATTAGTGATTTACAATGTGTTAGGACAGGAGGTCAAAACACTAACTAATCGGAACCATCCTCCGGGTGATTACGAAATAGAATGGGATAGTCGCAACGATGCCGGCAATGAGGTTGCAAGCGGAGTATACTTATATCGAATCGTTGCAGGTGATTATCTCGCAACTAAGAAAATGCTCTTGCTGAAGTGAGTCTGGCAGTGGATTTAATAAAGTCGAAGAGAACAAATTCTGTGACAAGTGTCAAGTTTTTGATGCAAGTCGTATTTGCATTGAGCTTCGCCCCATTGAAAGCATATGGACAACCAGCTGGGACGATTTCGCTGGAAAGCGTGGCCGGAGAATTTGGAGGGGATTCGATCCAGATAGGTGTTAATGTCGTCTTTTCCCTGCGATACACTAATGCTTTTGAAAACAGCTGGAATATCAGTAATGGCTTTGTTATTAATTCTCCCGACGGCGCTGACTGGAGTGGACCAGTATTTGGAGACACGATTAGTGGACTGATTCCATCCTCTAATTTTGATGCCATATTTGTAATGAACAGCTTTATAGGTACTGCAATCCCTCGTCGTGACACGATAGGAATTGCAGGTGCCTTTATAACCGGAGAGGGATTACCACCAGGTTTTGATGGCGTGCCATATAGTATAGCAATCGGACAATTCGTAGGTGCAGACATTGGGAAACACATTTGTATTGATACAAGTTT
The DNA here is from genome assembly GCA_029860345.1 of Candidatus Zixiibacteriota bacterium. NCBI lineage: Bacteria > Pseudomonadati > Candidatus Zixiibacteriota > Candidatus Zixiibacteriota bacterium. Next base: position 4,123 of record JAOUBJ010000016.1, read on the forward strand.
TTTCCGAACAGGTGGATATTGGAAATGGGCAGCGCCTGGAGGGCTTGTTGAATATCCGGAGTGGGATGGGCCTTACTGCTTTACAATTGGCCATTGTTGTGATGGAGTGACAGGCGATGCCGATGGTGATAATGCTGGAACAGCAGATATAAGCGACCTAATCTTCATCATAGATTATTTGTTCAGGGCAGGACCGCCATCTGTTTGCTTCGGAGAAGCCGATGTAGATGGCAATTGTGCTGTCGATATCTCCGATTTGACTTACCTGATAGACCATATGTTTCGACTGGGACCGCCGTTAGTGGACTGCCATAGCTGCACCAAGTAATTGACGATTAGTAAGTTAGAAATTCGCTTGCACTCATAGATTCTGATAATCAAAGTAGGTTCTTAAGCCGCATCCTCGATCACCCAGTTGCGGAACTCGTTCCGCAGACCCCTTTTTCGGTTGTAGTTCAGAACGGGGACACCGTAAAACTCCTATGCCGCAGTTCTAAGATAGTCCACGATGGCCCGCCATATAAATATGTTTTTCCCTGGCGCTTCGATAGCAATCTCCTCTATAGGTTCATGCGGCAGTTCCAAGATAGTCTGCGATGGCCCGCTTATTTGTGTCCGAGAATATTCGAGCCGAACACGTAATGCAGGGCTCTGTTTCGATATCCATCAGTTCGACTATCGCAAAGACATGGTCGATGGCTGCTCGGCGTGTGATGACTCACGCCCGGCCGTCATACCTTCAACGCCAGTCTCCCACCGCAATCAGCCCGGCCCAACTAACAGGATGATCCGGTAGACCCCGCTCTCGCAACTGCTGGATTCTCTTCAATTGAAGCGAGCGGAGTTTCTCCGGAAGGGACTGATCTTGTCGATCATACAGACCACCGGCAATCTCGGCCGTGACCTTGTCCGAAAGTGGCCAAAGTGCACTGATAACGGTACGGGCTCCGGCCAGTTGAAAGACTCGTCGCAAACCGTACACCCCTTCACCCTGCAAGACTTTCCCCAATCCTGTTTCGCAGGCCGACAATACGACCATATCGGTGCCAACCAGGTTCATCGAAGAGACCTCATAAGCGGTCAGCACACCATCCTCCGCGCCGGTGCTGTCGATACCGGCACCGAGAAGATTGGCCCCGGCCAGAAAAAGACCAGACCGTAACAGTGGATTGAAGTCGGTCAATCCGATGGTGGCATCATCATGGTCAACAGTTGGGAGTCGCCCAATCCGGCTGGGGACGAAGTAACCATGGGTGGCAATGTGAATCACCCTGTGGCCCGGCGCCCCAGCCTTGAATCGTCGCTCACTGGCCTCGGGACCGAGGAATGTCTCGAAGGGCTCTTCCGTAAAATCTCGCCATACGGAAACGACTTGTTCGATTTCGGTTCGCGTCGCCGGCAGTGGTGCCAGCAGGACATCCCTGAACTTTCCGTTACCGGATCGCAGGTTCCAATTGTGGCCTGGTACCGGCTCGGTCGGCTGTTGTTTTTGGGTCTCCGGACTCACAGTTCGTTGGGCGACCGAGGCATCGAAGTCGGGGTCGGCCATTGCGAACAGACCGCTGCCGGATGGCGATTCATGATCCAAACGGATCAGATCACGTCCGCACGACAAGTAGTGGATAGCGTGTCCTTCCACCAGGTAGCGGTCGGTATCGTCAACCAATCCGGCAAAAGATATCATGTTCAAAGCGCCATCGGGGGCAATTATCATCAACTGTTGATCAGCAACCTCCGATTGGACTGGTTGCCACACGCTGAGGTAAAGTTGTCTGGCGATGGTCAAGTAGCTTTCACGATCTTCCGGTAGCAGTTTGCGGTAAGCAGCCGTCCGAGAGATGTGTCGGCGATAGGCTTCCACCAGAGAGTCGATGGTCGATGCCCGACCAAGAGCTTTCACAACCGGTTCGGCCTCTCCGGAAACGACGACGGCCAGGTAGTGGGATATGGAACTGTCCCGGCCTGGTTGAGCCTGATCGTACTTCACATACTCGACCAAAACAGAGTTCCCGGGGAGATTGGTTCGGATCCGCTCGGTATCAACGTTGACCCGGTCCAGGCGCCTTCGGTAGCTGATGCTGCTGCGGGATAGGTCCTCTTCCAGTCCGGCAATGGTTGTCCGGAGCGTGTCGACTACTGTTCGATATTCTCCGACATCGTCGCCGGGTCCACTGACGTACAAACGAGAAAGTCGATACTTGGCCCGTCGTAAGGACTCGGCCAGAATAAGGATCAATGAATCGGACTCCGACACCAGGGTTCGTTGTCGACCGAACATTTCGTCGGTCACCAGTCCCTTGGTGGTCATTGCAATGTCGGCCGCCTTCCTGGCTTCGGATCTGTCGGCGGCCTCATGCTTGGAATAACAAGTGAAGAAGTTGTCAACCGACCTGCGCATCGATTGCGAATAGCCAAGTGCATCCTGCTCGGTAAGCACCACGGCGTTGTCGATGAAGCTGTTTCGGTTGATAATACAAGCACGCTCGGCCAAGCGACAAGCCTGCTCGGGCTGACCGCGAAGGTGATACAACCGGCTCAGGTTATCCAAAACATTCGCCACCTGAGGGTGGTTGGGACCCAAGGCCTGTTCCCTAACGGCCAGCGATCGCGTATAGCACGACTCGGCTTGAGTGAACATCCCCTGCGCGGCGTATGCAACGCCCAGGTTCTTGAGGCTCAATCCCAACTGGGGATGATCCGGGCCAAGAGCGTTCTCCAGTACCGTCTGTGACCTGAGGTAGTATGACACCGCTCCGGCATGGTCGGCTCGTGCTCGGCAGATATTCCCCAGGTTGTTCAAGCTTGTGGCAAGTGACTGGTGATGACCACCCAGGCTCGTTTCTTTGAGACGCAGGGACCTTAGGCACAGCCTCTCAGCTTGGGTATAGTCGCCTTCTATCAGGAAGATATTGCCAAGGTTGTTTAGGGTCGTGGCCAGGATCGGGTGGTCCCAGCCGTGCGATTTTTCTCTAATGGCCAACGATCGTTGGTGGGCTTTTTTGGCCTTACTCAATTTTCCCTGGGTCGCATAGACAAGGGCCAGATTGTTCAACATGTTGGCGTTGTCGGGATGGTCGACGCCCAGCGTTCTTTCACTGATGGCCAGTGACCTTCGATAGAGAATCTCGGCGTCGGCCAGTCGTCCAAGGTCGGCGCAGATGAGAGCCAGGCTGTTTAGATTTGAGGCGAACTCAGGGTGGTCCGGGCCGAGTGCTTTTTCTCTGATTGCCAGTGCTCGTCGGTACAGCGATTCAGCTTCCGTGTATTTCCCCAACTCGAGATAGAGTCCCCCAAGGTTGCCCAGACTGGTCGCCACGTCCGGATGCTCCGAATCAAGCACTGATTCTCTGATGGCCAGGGACCGTTTGTGAAGAGTCTCGGATTCCGTGTACCTGCCCTGGAGTTTGTAGACAACGGCAAGATTGCTCAGACTGGTAGCCACATGCGGATGATCGGAACCCAGAGAGGTCTCGCGGATATTCAACGATTGCCGGTAGAGTGCTTCGGCTTCTGTGTACCTGCCCTGAATCTTGTGGAGTACGGCCAGGTCGTTCAGCCGAATGGCCACGTCGGGATGATTCGGCCCAAGAGCTTCCCTTGTGATTTCCAGTGCGTGCTGGCAGAGTGCTTCAGCCTCTGAGTACTTGCCCTGTTTCTGGTGCAGCACGGCCAGGTTGTTCAAGGTGGTGGCCAGGCGTGGGTGGTTCGGACCCAGCTTCTTCTCTCTTATGGTCAGGGCCAGTTGATACAACGGTTCTGCCTCTGTGTACCTACCCTGCCGCACATAGAGATTGGCCAGGTTTTGCGCATAGCGCGCGACGTTGGGGTGATCCGACCCCAGGGCAGTTTCGCCGATAGCCAGAGCACGTTTGTAGAGAGGCTCGGCCAAGCTGTATTCGCCCTGGGCAACATACAGAGAGGCCAGGTTGTTCAAGGGACCGGTTACCTGCTTGTGGTCCCAGCCGAAGGATTCCTCATATACGGCGAGGGCACGCGTACCGACCACTTCGGCCTCATCATACCTGCCCTGATGTTTGTACAGCGCGGTCAGGTTGTTCAGCGTTTTGGCGATGTCCAGATGGGCCGGATCGAGTACTTTCTCCCTGATGGCCAGAGCTCGTTCCCACAATGTTGCGGTTTGTTCGTAATCGGCAAGGTAGTAGCGGTACACGCCGAGCCGGTGCAGAACCGTGGCGACAGCCGTGTCCTCCGGGCCGAGTTCACTCTCGGCCATGTCCAGAGCAAGTCTTGCGATGACCGTTGCTGAGTCCTGTTGTTGCGCCTTGGACAGCGAGTCGGCGATGGTGAGCAATTCGCTAAAACTCTGGGCAGAACCACCAGAAGCTCCTAAACCTATGGTGATGACAAGTCCAACAACCAGAGGCTTTACGGTCACTATGATAGCCTACCTTTCGCGTTCAGCGTTCCGGGGCCGCAGACGGCGGGGCGCAGCGGCCCGGGTGGAGCCTGCATGGAAACAGACTACTCTGTTATTTTGAACAAGTATACCTGCTTGGCTTCCGCCCTTTCAGTTTGCGCCTCGAAGATACTCAGTCGGTATCGCCCTGGTTCCAAACGGGTAAGATCCAGATCCAGGCTGGCTACCTCTCGCTGGTCAAAGTTGTCGAATTCCGGGTTGGCATAGACTATCAAGCCGTCCTCCGATTCAATCACAACCCGGTAGTCTATGCCAAGGCGGTAACTGTCGAACTCGAAGGTTAAAAGAGCATGTCTGCCGTTCTGCTTGCTCAGGCTTGTCATAACTGAACGAATCGGGCTGAGGTGGAGAGACTGTCCATACTCACTGACGGATGCCTGATCGGTGCTTCTAAATCCCCGATAGGCCGGGATCAGCAAGACCAGCACCAGCAGGTAAGCCACCAGCGGTCTCAGCATAAACGGCGTACTCGGCCAGAGATGTCTCCAAATTATCTGCCATAACGACTCCCCGGTCTCACCTGTGGACAGGGACTGATCCACTGCTGCCTTCACCCGATTGCTGTTACTGAGGATAGCAGCCTCCGATTCAAAGCTGTCCACCAGGGTGTGGCAGTGTTCGCACTCAAGCAAATGCATCTCGAACCGCTCACGTTCCGTATCGTCCAGTAAGCCCAGTTCAAATGCGTGCAGGAGGGCTCCTTTGTTATGGTCGGTACACGTTGACATAGCTCACACCTTGCCGGTTTCGAGGCATTCGCTCAGCATGGAACGTCCTCGGTTGAGAATCGAGTACATATTATTGCGCGACACTTTCAAACGACTACAAATCTCGCCTGCACCGTATCCCTGGTAAGTTAAACTCAGGGCGCGGGCGTATTGTCGGCGAATCATAACCATCTTCTTCAAACACTCCACCAATGCCGACTCCAGATTCCAGTCGGGCTGAACGCTTGCCTTGGTCGCCATGCGTTCATTGTTCGGATCGTCGACCTGTCTTTCAGCTCTGGTTTTCTTGGACTGAAGGTAGTTGCCTATCTTCATTCGCAGCACCGTATAGACCCACGCCTCAAAACCCTGATGGAATTCGGCGCTTTTGTATTTCTCCAGTACCGTTGCGCAGGCCCGCTGGACAACGTCCTCGGTCTCATCGGGCTCTCGAACTCTTCTTTTGGCCACGGTCAAAAATCTCGCACGCAGAATTCGAAATAACTGTTCCTCGGCCTTGCGATCACCGGATAGGGCCTTAGTCAGATATCGATTCACTTCTCTCCGTCAATACTGGATGTATCTATCTCAATTAGCGACACCTGGCGATGATTGTCAAGGGGCAGTCCGGTTCGGTGGAGCCCGGCGCCGGGTCACATACACCTCCAATGACGGGAGACAAGACCAACGGTAACATGCACGTCGCGGTTCTTAGTAGGCTGGGTCCGTCTTCGCCTGCGCGCCGCGTCGTGGACCCGCCGAGTTCGGAGGAACACGGCTTGACCGTGTCAGGTCTCCAAGAGAAGAGAGAACTGACCTACAAGAGAAGACGGATGCCGGATCAAGTCCGGCATGTCGGAGTGATGAGATTGCCGCGTCCACGCGAAGCGCGTGGTCTCGCAATGACGAGAATTGCATGGGGTTCAACAGTCCCCCATACCGTCGGTTAATCCAACAAAAGCGTGGGTTTGTTGCAAGACATCGGCACTTGATCAAAAGAACCTATCAGATGAACAGGCGAGAGTGAGAACCACAATCAAAAACGGGAGATAAGACATGAGACACTCGTACATTTTCACCATCGTGTTAGCCGCGGTTGCCGTTGTCGGCATAGCCGCTGCCTTCCAGGCGCCTCATCCGGAGGAGACACCGGCGCACGAAGCACAAGGAAGGGGCTTGCCTGTCTCGGGCGGGGTCGTCCAACACCAGCCGCGAATGAGACCCTTTTCAGCAGACCCAGTGGTAGGGGGAATCACCATCGGCGGCTTGTTCGGTAACGCACCGCTCTGTTTTGTTGAGAACCGAGGTCAACTGCACCAGGATGTCAGCTATTGCCTGGAAGGAACCGACAAGACGGCCTACTTTACGCCCTATGGTGTTACCTTTGCTCTGACGGCCGCCAAAGAACAAGCCGGGTACAACCAAAGGTGGGTGGTGAAACAAGACTATGTCGGTGCCGAGCCGAGTCGCCCGACAGGGCAGGAGCCAACAGGGGCGAACATCAGCTACTTCAAGGGGCAGCCGGAAGATTGGATGATCGATCTTACAAGTTTTCGGAAACTGATTCACCGTGATCTGTGGCCGGGTATCGACCTCGTTTATACGGGATTGACCAACCGGCTGAAATACGACTTCGTGGTGAAACCTGGGGCTGATCCCAACCTGATCAGGCTGGTCTACCGTGGAGCCACCGGCGTGACGATTGATAAAGCAGGACAACTGGTTGTAAGCACACCGCTCGGCAGCATTGTCGATGGTACCCCGTTCGCCTATCAACAGATTGAAGGCCAGTTGGTGGAAGTGCCGTCCTGTTACAATCCTATTCGGAATTCTACCGAAAACGGTTTTGAGTACGGTTTCAGCCTCGGCCGTTATGATCCGACGCAGCCTCTGATCATCGACCCTGAGATACGGATGAATCGGCGCGGCGCATCTGATCGGTCGGCGGCGTCCGGCGGCAATTACGCAAAATCCGGACTCGGTGATGTGGAAGTTCGTTTGAACGGAGGCGACGACGTTGCCTACATCGGCGACACCAATATCGTCGAATTCTGGATTATGAACGACGCTGTACTTACCGCGATGAGCCTCGGCCTCGAATTTTCAATCGGACGTACCTATCAATTTGATCCCAACCACGGCGGTGCTTCGAAATATGTCCAGGAAAAGGGGGACGCTGTCGGCGCGTGGGATTCAGGACTTTTGGAGGTTGTTTCGATCGATAACCTGTCATCGGACTCCATCGGAATCGGGGGTGTAGTGTTTGTGCCGGGCTCCGGGCTGCCTGTTCACATGCCGCAGGCTCTCTGTTATACGATGGCCGTTTATATAGATCCCGGACAGGATGAACTGGTCAACGGTTTCTGTGTTGACAACATCTTCATGCAGCCGAGCGTCCCTTGGTCGTTCAACGATGATGCCGGCAGCTATGCTCCGGACTTTCAGGGTCATCCTAATTCGAGCGAGAACGATCCGGACGCCCCGGAGGTCTGTTTTGATATTGTCCACGGGCAGCAGGAAATCTGGTGGAAGGAACCTAACGGTATCTACATGCCGGACTTTGACCAGAACCAGAGCGGTTGGCAGAATTTCTGCGGACCTACAGCCGCGGCGGACTGCCTTTGGTGGTTCCATCTTCTACACCCGGAATGGAACCTGGTACCGGCCGGTGTGACGGCACCGGACTTTGTGGAGCAACTGGCCGAACTGATGAGCACCAATGTCGCTCCATCGTCGGGCACTCATGTCGACAGTATGCAAAGCGGTATACGAAAGTGGCTATACCTGCAAAACTGTCACGGTGAACTGGCCGAAAGCACCTACTACATGCCGACCTACGAGTTCTGTCGTGATGAGTTGATGGACTGTCATGATGTGATTCTGCTGCTCGGGTTCTGGGAGGTGCAACAGATCATTCCGGATATGCCGCAGCAAGGCTGTTTTGAAATACACTGGGAACGTATCGGCGGTCATTTCACCACCATGGCCGGGGTCGACGAGATCGGTTACATGGCCGGATTATCCGATCCCGACAAAGACGCCGCCGAGACCTCCCTGATTTTTCCGCCCAGTCGCGTTCTTGGACCCAATCACAATCATCCGACCGGACACAACGACGGCATCAGTGTGTCGCACGACGTTTACGACGTGTCCACCCTTGGTATCAGTCCCGGTGGTCTCTGGGAGATGCCGGATTACTATTACATAACCAAAGGCACATCGATTGACAAATACGGCCCAGGGACCAATCCCAATCCGCAGGCGAAAAGCCGGCAGGTGACCATCTGGTGCGACGATCTGCCGCCATGGGTCTATCCCACCGCCAAGGTTACCGAAGTGGAAGCGGCGGTAGTTGTATATCCGCGTCCTCCGGTGCGCGATACGGTCACTTGTGAACCACAGAGTGGTCCCGACTCGACGCATCCATCCACCTATTTCTATGACGTAACACCGGGTGAGTTTGGGCGCTGTGACTTTCACGTGAGAGTGTACGACAGCATCGAATCAAACTACAGCAATTGGGTGCAACCGAACGGATGGCAACATGCCTTGCACAAAGTAGGTTCGGCGTGGTGGGTGTCGTGGTACAACCCGCCGTGTGACAATGCCATCTTCAGCAAGTTCCGCTTCCAGTTCGACAACGACAATGAAGCTGTCTGGGGAGACTGGACCACCACCATCGACGGCAGCATTGATCCTTACGCTCAGTTGATCGACTCCGCAGGCAATCACAGCAGCGAATCGAACGGATATGGCTACCGTGTTCATGTGCCGAAGATGACTCCACTTGTGGACAGTGCGATCTCGCTCGATACCGTTATTGGCTCTTACGACGGTGATCTTGTTGCAGGCGAAGACCTCAAGTTCGTCATGCGGCTTACATACAACCCCGGCAGCAACCTAAACGGTATCAATAATGGCTTCAGAGTCTACTCGCCGGACGGCGCTACCTGGCAGCCGATTGTCGGCGACACCATTAACCTGGGATGGTCAGGCATATTCGACCTCGGACCCTTCATCAACTACAATAGCGCCAACGGATCGGGCGCCGACACGGTAGGTTTCAATGCCGCTGCTATCCTGCAGGGCATGACGGCACCTTTCGATAATCAGGTTTGGTGGATCCAGACAAAAGTATCGGACGCCGACAGCGGCAAACATTTGTGCGTGGATTCCTCCTTCTACAATCCGGGTGGGAACTGGGTGTGGGCCGTTCAGAGTGGGACTTTTATCTTCCCCAGTTGGGACGGACCGCACTGTTTCCAGATCACCGGATCGCAGACGCAGCCCGATGGTGGCGATCTGGCTTACTGCGGTTACGTCGGCGGATCATCCGGCGACCTCGGTCATGCCGTGGCTGTGGACGCCGAGGGATGCGCGTATATCACAGGCGGAACCCTCTCATCCTCATCGCAGGGTTTCCCGGTGAAGGTCGGTCCCGATCCGACCTACAACTATTACGGTGATGTCTTTGTGGCCAAGGTCAGCCCCGAGGGAGACTCGTTGATCTACTGCGGTTACATTGGAGGTGAATGGAGCGATGCCGGCTGCGGAATCGCCGTCGATGCCGAAGGCTGTGCCTACGTCACCGGTTACACCGAATCTCAGTATGGTTTTCCGACTATCGTGGGTCCGGACTACGGTCTGTCCGGAACACGCGATGCCTTTGCCGCCAAGTTGAATGCATCCGGCACCAGTCTGGTGTACTGCGGATATATCGGTGGCTGGGGTGAGGGACTGGGCGAGGTCGGGTACGACGAGGGGAGGGCTATCGCCGTTGATGTCGAAGGATGCGCCTACATCTCCGGATTCACCAACTCTGATCAGAACTATTGGTCGCAACTCGCGGTCGGACCGGACCTCACCTATAACGGTGGCGAGTACGACGCTTTCGTAACGAAGGTAGCCGCCGACGGCAGCGGCTTGATCTTCTGTGGCTATGTCGGAGGGTCCGGCGACGATTACGGATATGGCATAGCCGTGGATGACGGTCAGTATCCATACGTTACCGGATACACCAATTCAACAGAGTCTACATTCCCCACTCATATCGGCCCTGACCTCACGCACAACGGCACCAACGACGCATTTGTGACCAAAGTCGATTACATGGGAACGGGGTTCGTTTACAGCGGGTTTATCGGTGGCTCCAACCAGGACTATGGACACGGAATCACTGTCGATCTACAGGGAGCCGCCTATGTGGCCGGTGATGCATTCTCAACCGAGGTGTCCTTCCCGGTGGAAGTCGGTCCCGACCTGACACAAAACGGCAGCAACGATGCTTTCATCGCCAAAGTGATGGTCAACGGAACCGGATTGACCTATTGCGGGTACATCGGTGGCGAGGATTTCGAGAGCGGCTACGGTGTCGCCATCGACGCCACCGGCAATGCCTATGTAACGGGCAAGACATGGTCTACCCAGGCATCGTTCCCGGTGATCCAGGGACCCGATCTTACCTTCAATGGCGCATCCGATGGCTACGTGGCCAAAGTGAACGCCGCCGGCACGGCCTTGGATTACTGTGGCTATATCGGAGGTGCAGCCGACGAGCAGGGTAATGGCGTCGCGGTCGACCAGATCGGGAATGCTTACATCGCAGGATCGATTAACTCAGACGAAGCATCCTTCCCGGTTGAGATCGGCCCTGACCTGACTCACAACGGAGGTGGCAGTGATGCCTTTGTGGCCAAGGTTTCGGTGTCGGTGTCTTGCTGCATGCCACCGCTTCGGGGAAACATCGACTACGATCCGGGTGATCTGATTGACATCTCAGATTTGGTCTACCTGGTCGACTACATGTTCACCGGTGGTCCCGCCCCGCATTGCATGGAAGAGGCCGACATTAACGGCGACGGGCAGCATGACATCGCCGATCTCGTCTTTTTGGTCGACTACATGTTCAGCGGCGGCCCCGATCCGGCCGGATGCGGCAAGAGCGGATCACTCTGTGCCCCATCGGAGGCCGACCCCGGCGTCACCCTGTTGTTCGACTATGCGGATGGCTACACGACTATCAGCCTGGATGCAGATATCGCTATCCGTGGATTGCAACTGGAGCTGGTCGGAGACGGTGATGGTGTCGTGCGCAAGTTAGGCGGTGATCAAATCGACATGGTGTCGGGAAGTGACGGGCGCGTCGTGAAGATAGGTATCCTTGATCTCGACGGACCTATGACCCTTGAAGCCGGTAGCTGTGAGATAGCGAGTCTCAAAGGACGCTACACCGTGACCGAGGCGTTGGCGGTCGACAAGAGCATCCGGAAAGTGCTGCCGACCGTCCTTGCTTCAGCGAACGGTCCAAGTCTGCCGAGCCACTTCGTCCTGCACCAGAACTACCCCAATCCGTTCAATCCGACAACGGAGATCGGCTTCGCTCTTCCCCGTGCTTGTCACGTATCGCTGAATATCTACAATGTCCTGGGACAGCGGGTGACGACATTGTTGAACGAGCGGCTCGAAGCCGGCCACCACTTTCAGGAATGGCATGCCAACGGAGCAGCCAGCGGCGTGTACTTCTATCGCATACGTGCCGAAGACTTCGTTCAGACCAAAAAGATGATGCTCCTGAAGTAATAGTTTTCGAACATGAGCTTCATCGTGGGGCGGGTCGTCGTGACCCGTCCCATGTTTGTTTTGGGTGGTGTTGGGTGACCCTGCCTCTGGTTCTGCCGTCTTTCATTGGCGGAACCGCTAATCCGCCGCGGCGGACGCCCTACCGTCCGCATCGTCTCTCTACTGCATCATTAGCACAGCCCTGAAGAGCACAGAACAAACCGAAAGCAATCCCATCGATAGGACCGAATAAAGATAGCCGCGATTGCGCGATACGTCGTAGATGATCGACAGGCCGATGCCGATAGCAACAATCTCCCAGATGAGGAACAGGTCAATCCGGGACAGGGCAAGGGGAAGAAGGCGGCTCTCGCCAAGGTACGGCGCCAACACGGCGAGTGATAATGACACCGACGTGGTTTGCTTAATGAGCATCAACGGCGCCAGAACAATCTTGCCGACTGCATAGATTACCTCGCCGTAGAGCATAACCGAAAGCACTTGTTTGAATCGGGCCGCGCCGGGGTAGACAAGGTTTCCCCAGAGCATGCACAAGCCTGCCGCAATCAGCGGGACCAGGAACAAAACCACGTTGTCATTGACCAGAACCTGGCGTTTCATGGAACGCGCTTCTTCCGGCGTAAACTCCATTCGACCCTGCGTCTGCTCCTGCGTTCTTTCCATCAGCGTCTCAAAACTGATGTCAATCGTAACCAGCGAAAAGGTGATGAGGAGAACAGCGAACGCTATGAACGGCGCAAGGAGGCTCGGGCGTTCTTTTGACTTTTCGAAGAACGCCGTCGGACTGTAGAACACCTCCGCCAACCCCCGGAAGGAAAGGGTACGGTCTGTGACGGGGCGGTAATCTGTGTTGACAGTAACCGATCTATCCATAAAAGCTCTCTCGCATTATATATCCTCGAATCTCAATGATAGAATCTTCGCACAAAATACTTTTCGGACCGTCGATGCGGGCTCTTCAATGCGGTCGCTGGAGCACGTCGACTTACTCCAGCGACAAACAGTTACTCCTACCTCGATCAATAGGCTGAAGTGATGTAGCAGCTCTCATACGAACACTGGCAGTCAGTATCCGAAACTAAACAGCACGTGTAAGAAAGCCCGGCGAACAGGTAGGTTGATCTGCAAGCGTAGTGTATTTCTATAGCCTGCGTTTGTGGCGCTATGAATCCGACGGCAAAAGCCGCCAGAAGAACACTACACAACAGTATGGTCGTGACTTTCCGCATGTTACTCACCTCCTTTCAACAGTCAAGCGGTTGCTGGTTTCACAGAAGTAGGCTTCTGCCTGATCCTTCTATGACTCTTCCCCGGGGTTGATTGCAGTAACTACTTCGAATGGATCAAATCCCTCGTGGAACCCATGCTGCATGAATTCGATGACGCCGTTTGCGCTCAGGCCGACCAGGCTCGGGAATCGGCTGATCTCATAGTTGGAATGGAAGCTGAGATCGGTGTCGCAATAGAGCGCGAACGGGATATCCGACTCTTCGCTGTAGGCGCGTGCCTGTTTCACTTCAGCCACACAGATACCCACCAGCTGCAAATCCGCCGAGAGTGTGTCGGTGTACGTTTTCCATTGATCGATAGCTTGCGTGCATGGCGCGCAGTCAACTATCATGAACATCACAACCGTACTCTTCTTCCCAATGAATTGATGGGTGCTGACCCGGTTACCCTCCAGGTCGAATAGCTCCACATCCGGGAACATCTCTCCCGCTTTCAGCAGACCTACTTCGTGAGGATTACCGGGACCCGACCCTTTCACCGCCGCGGACCCAAGTCGCCATCCGACATACTCATTCCCTGCGACCAAGCCGACAAAGGCTGCGGCAATGATCCCCAATCCTACGAGAATGGCGAATTTCTTTTTTGTTCGTGTGGATTTGTCGCTCATACGCACCTCCGGCTCCCGACATGAATTGGATTCATGGCATACCTATCCGCCTACATGAAGCAATGATTTTCATTGCTCATGACTCCGTTAAATGCAAGCCTGTGCGCTCTGTGTTGTCGGTCAGATCAGTTGGTATTCCTCAGAGGAAAGAGACTATCCCACCCGTGCGTGAGACAGAAAACCAACAGGTGTCAGTTGCCCATGATTGTTTGTTGTCCGACACCTCTTTCCCTGAGCCACGTTACACAATCGAGATGGGTTTGTCAACAGATATTTTCGGCCACGGTGGTGTTGGGCGATCCTGCTCTACTCCGAACAAGTGCGGCGGGTCACACAGATTCGCTTACACAAATTCGCAAGACCCGCCGCAACGACTTGGCCAGTCGGCCGACAGCACATGCAAATGTCTTTCTTCTGCATTGGATTGAAATCACAAAAAGAGTATCTTCCTGTAATGAATCGGCTAAAGCTCCGACCACATGTGGAGCGTCTAAACTTCGTAAACAGGAGAACCCGAACATGATGCATAACAAAAGATACGTCGGGCCGATCTTAGGGTCACTCTGCCTTGTCTGTTTGATCGTTGGGACACTGGTCCCCACCGGCTCGATTCGTTCAGCCAACGACGACCCAACTAAAGTAGATGACCTCGCGTTCATCGCCGGCCAGTGGCGGGGGGAAGCGTTTGGTGGCATCTGCGAGGAAGTATGGAACGCACCTTCGGGCAACAGCATGATGGGGATGTTCAAACTCATCCAGCAGGACCGGATCGTCTTTTACGAGTTGATGATTATCGCCGAAGACTCAGCAGGCATCGCCCTCAAACTCAAACACTTTAATGCCGATCTGACCGGTTGGGAAACGAAAGATGATATGGTGACGTTTCCATTCGTGAAGATGCAAAACAACAAGGCCATCTTTGAAGGTATCTCCTTTCATCGCAAGACGACCGACACTCTGCTGGTGACCTTGACCACGGAACACGACGGTAAGATCGACACGACCCGGTTCGTCTATCTTCAGGTCAAAGAGTAATCCAAACGGACTTGCCGGCAAGAAGCGATCAAGTGAAGCGCCTCGTTAGGAATCAAGAAAGGTGGGGCCATCGAACTTTGGTGATGTAAGCTTGTCAACATCATCGTCCGAGGCGATGGTCCAGGCCAGGTCGAACGGGGGAACTTTTTCAAGCATCTGCACAACATCTTGCGCCAGGTCTCGAACTTTGGTCTGAAACTCGAAGTATTTCTTGGTCTCTCGAAAGGCTTTAGTTGAGTAGGCGTAATCGGACATATCCGTATACTGGAAGTTCGTGAACTCAGGCGGTAGCACTTTTCTACCGCTGAGAACTATGGGTATTATCAGGTTAGCGCCGGTGATTTTGGTACGTTGGACAAAGGTAAGCCACTCACGCATTGCCCATTGGCTGTGAAAGTATCGCGCTGAAGCTACGACAAGCAGAAGTTTCGACCTGGCAAGGGCGGTACCAAGGCGAGCCGGTAAGGAGTCCCCTATTTGGATCTCCCCAACGTCGAAAAACACTTTCAGCGGCTTCCCCGTCGCTTCTTCAACCCACTGAGACAGTAGCCGCACAAAATCACGCATCCACTCGGCAAGCATCGGACCCTGAGCATAGCTGACGAATATGTCGTACTCATATTCGCCCGATGGAACGCTGGACACCTGACTGGTAATAGACTTGGTAAGCCTGGTTGCCCGTTCTGCTTCGGCTCTGGCCTCTTCCCCCAGCCACTTTTCAATATCGGAGAAGTCACCGGCCAGAAGCTCGGCGACTCGATTGTACACAAACCCCATGCTCTCAGGATCGCTCATTCCGTGCTCCACCACCGCAAGCTTCTCGCCGAATCCGAAATAGTCGATTTGAGGTATCTTTATCCGTTCGAGGACCGAGCGCGGACTGGCCCAGCTGGGAAGCCAATCGCTATAGAACTCAGAAAGCGCTTCTTCGAATCGATCAATCCAGTCCTGAGATTCTTCAAACTCTGATCGCACGCTGAACCTTGAAGGCAGTGGAAAGATCGTTAGGGGCATCCGATCATAAGCCAGGGCCTGTCTGGCCCGTTGGGCGAATCGGATTACATCACGGACACCATACAGACTTTGATAGTTTGCCGTAAACATGGGGACAACGATATCGGGAAGCTGAATAGTGCAAATCCCCCCCGCGTCGGTCAGTCCTGTTCGACTGTCGATCAGGACTATGTCAAAGTGCTCTCTCCATTTGTGCCTGAGGTTCTCGATAAAATCCCCACCCCCCTGTTCGGCGAAGAATGCACTCCAGTTGAACCTGTTCAGTTCTTTAGCATATTGAGTATTACCTTCGCGACCACTCTGGAGCAAGGCAAAAGCCACGTCACTTTCATGATCTATCACCTTCCACAAGTAGTCTTGGTAGTCAGGCGTTTCACCATCGGCCGCAGCCAGAATCAGCGGCAGCAAGCCGGCCCCACCGGTCTCCATCTTCATTGAAGCAAAGTACCGTTCCAAGCCGGGGGCTTCCAGGTCCCAGTCGACCACAAGCACACGGAGGCCACGACGTGCGAGTAAGAGGGCGATGTTGGCCAGCGCCATGCTACGACCGACTCCGCCCTTATACGAGTAGAAAGTTACAATACTGCTCATCTTAGGCGAGTCCCGGAACAGCGGTTTGGGTTGGTTTTTGCTCGTTGTAATAGACCCGGTAGAACTCGGCCGCGGCTGTCTTCGGCCATTGCGGTTGCCACTGGGGCGCAGCCTCTATTGCTTTGGCGATGGCTGGCGCTTGCTGGTTTAAGATTTCATCCAACTCCTCAGCTCTGGGACTGTCTTTGGCCATACGGACGTTAAAACACTCTCGAAGCTCGAAGTATTGGATTCGACTGATCTCGGCTGGAAACTCGTCGCCGTCGTGTATGATTCCCGGTATCACCAGCCCTCTCGGATTGTCGGGCTTTCTGCGAGAAGTTTCTTCTTCTCTTGCGAGCATGATTGACAGCTCCTCCATGCACCATTTACTATTGAAGTAGGTCTTCGACCAAAGAGGAATCAGGACTCTCGATGTGGCCAGTTTGGTGGCCAGTTCAAGCGGCCAGTCGGTTCCGGCTTCGATTTGATCATCAATAAAGATAACCGGGTCCCTGCCGAGTTCGAGACTCACGCGAAGGGTGAGTAGCGGCTGTAGGTGTTGGTGAATCCAGCGAAGCGTCTCCGGATTCCGACGATAGCTAAGAAAGATGTCGTATTGATAAGCCATGGTTCGGTTTATATCCTTTTACATGCAGTTGTCAAACGAGTAGCTCTATTTGCCGCTGGCGCTTTTTCCAACCAGCACCCGGAGGTTGTTTTCTTGCCTACGAAATATAGTGCGATGCAACACATTTTCACAACAACTTATCCCTCCTATAAGTCAAGGCCACAGAGATTCAAGCGAACGAGCGGTCGGAAGTGATCCAGACCAAGATGCCTCCCACACCAAAAAAACAGCCACTCTTTGCAGAGTGGCTGTCTTGTATGTCGTCAGTAAATACCGTGTCGGTCGCTACTTAATAGGTCGGGCAGGCGACCGGCGCAGGTCCGTCGTTGAACATGTAGTCAACCAGGTAGACCAGGTCCGGAATAGCCAGACCGAAGTCACCAAACGGCGCTTCAAGTTCAGCTTCATCCCAGCATAGCGGCGCGGGACCGTCGTTGAACATATAATCGACCATGTAAACCAGATCGTCAATGGCAATCAAGTCACCGATACCGTCATCGATGTTGCCGCGCATGGCGCCGATACAGCAGCAGGCGTCGCCAACACCGTCAGCGTTGTAATCTTCCTGACCGGGGTTGTCCACACCGGGACAGTTGTCACAACCATCCGGTACATTGTCGGCATCAGCATCGGCCAGATCGTCAAATCCGGGGCACTGATCGCAGGGATCACCGACTCCGTCATCGTCGGCATCTTCCTGGCCGGGGTTCTCATCGGTCGGGCAATTGTCACAGGCATCGCCTACAGTGTCACCGTCGAGGTCTTCCTGACCGGGGTTCGGCGTGTCGACACAGTTGTCGCTCTCATCCGGGACACCGTCATCGTCGACATCGGCCGGCGCGGCCAGAACCGCCCAGTTGATAAATATCTGGCTGTCCGGATCGGGATAAGTCTGGTATTCCCAGACCACTTTTCTGCCGCCGTCGGCCAGATCCTGACAGCGAGGGGCGCTAACTACATAGTATTCGGCCGGGTACTTCCCACCGACGCCCGGGCCGGCGATAGCCGAATCCAGACCCCAGCTGGCGCCGGCATCTTCGGTCAGTTTGCTGAACAGTGTATCGTCGCGCACAAAAGTAAGCATATATGTCTGACCGGTCACATGAGCGAGTTCCGGATAGGTTTCATCGGCATCGGTTGCGACCACTGTCGACGTAACCAGGTTGCCGATTCCACTGTCGGCGGCACTCCAGAGAATGATGTCACGGTCGGATGTCGCCTTGGCGGTGGTGGTGTAGTATTCGGTCGCGATCAGCACATGTCCGTCGTGGACGGCCACGGCCGGATTCTGAACGTGCTCGCCGATCTCACCCACGGTATAGGAGAAACCGCCCGAGATCAAAGTGTCGTCCCAATCCGCCATCCAATCCATGCGAATAAACAATCCCCACGTCGTATCTACCGGGTCGAAACGATCGTACACCGAATAAGTACGCAAGGTAACAGCGTCCACATCACAAGCGGTCGCGTTACAGCCGTCGAGGTCGTTGTACCAACTGATCGTCGCGAAACTTGTGTCGGTCTTGTAATGCACGAACGGTCCGTCAACGATGGGCGGCGAGGTGTAGGTTGTGCTGTTGATATGGGAGATGATGCCGAAGTTCCAGGTGCGGTCGCCATCCTGGGCGGCGATATCGGAAGCTTTCATGTTGTTCCAGCCATACGAATCCCAGTTCCAATAGACCTGAGAGTAGCCGGTGGCCGGATCGGCGGCATTTGAGATTTCCACCAGTTGCACGTTTCCGGAACCGAGTGTAATCTCCGTTCCAAAGAAAGCGGTGTCGCCACCATAATAGTCTACCGACGGGAAATCACGCAGCCCGCTCCAATAGACCGCGCTGCTCCAAAAGGCGCCGTCATCGGCTGAACCCTGCCAGTAAACATGATCGCCATCTTCAGCCATTTCACGGAAAGCCAGCACCAGGTCGCCCGAGCCGTTGTCGGCCAGGGCCGGGTGAACATCCTGGGTGATTACCGGCTGACGAACTTCGGCTGCGACAATGTAGTCACCGAACTGACCGTTGTAACCGTCAATGACAATATAGTGCGTGGCACCTGCTAACAACGGCACGTTAAAGAGGGCCGATCTGGGATTGGTGCATGCGATATCGAACTGGTTACAAGCCACTAGCGTGTCTGTGTTGGTCCGATAGATATACATTTTGGTCATGTAGCTGGACTCACAGAGGTTGATATCCATCACCTCGTTGATTACCGGAACATAGGAGTATACGACATCCGGTGAACTTGAGGTTTGGGTGCAGGCTTCGTCGTAGTCATTGGCGTAACCATCGGTTTTACCGGTGTCGGCAAACGGCATGGCCGGGATCGGTGTGGCGGTGGCGATATCTTCACCGCCTTGGCGCAAGCTGGTGTATGTTTCGCCGTTGGGTTCTATCTCGGAAGACAGATCGTCGAAGACCACATCCCCTCTGATGTTCAGCTTCTGCAGCCCGGTGGCTTTCTCGCCCTGAACCGGCCGCGGCACGAACTGCCCGGCTGAGGCACCGGCCACCATGACCAGCACGGCTAGAACAGCCAGCAAGAGCGCTGTGCGATTGATTGTCATTTTTACTCTCCAAGTTATCCAGTTATACAATTGCTGTTATCTCCGATATATCACGTGAGGGTACTATTAGGCGGCGAGACCAGGCGTTAGCCTCTCATGTCATCCGGTCCTCCTTGTTGTCAGTCTGCGGCCTTCGTAAGTACTTGAAGGTACGTTTCAATATACAAATATCTCTCTTTTTGTCAATATCTAAGGTCCGGCGGCGGTATAGGTGAGGTATCTGTCTCTATAGGCTCAAGTGGGTCGCCCACTGACGACCTCCCAGATCAGCCCATACTGTTGTTACTACGATAGACGAGCCACAACTGTTTCATGTTTAACGGCTTGGGGGGGCGTAGATACTGGGCTGCCATCACCAGAGCAAACACAATAAGGCCGCCCTTGGGGATTCTTCAGTCCCGGATCATCCGGAGAATCGAATTATGTCTTGCAACTCGGGTAGGGCCAACCTATACTTACTGCACCAGGTTTCAAGAAAACAACGGGTAGCTGCGATGAAAGGTCTTGTGTCCGAATGGATGAGCAACTAACTCACTCGCAACGATCTGCACTCCTGACAGTTTATGAAAACGTCCGTGGTGCACGTGCAATTCTGTTCACTATTAGCATAATCTGTGGATTCCTGTTCATCCTCATATTCGAGCAGGTCTTTGGATGGCAACCACTGAGACCCTCGGCTTCCCAGGAGATTTTTGCCCAGCAATTGGCTACAATCGCCAAAGGTGACATGTCGAGGGACAGAGCAACAAATCCAAACCCTTTGTGTGAGGCTCTTACAAGTCTGGCCCTTAACCACTGCGGCGAAATCCTCGATCGTGACAGCATAACTGTTAAAAAGCTAGTGGACAAAGACTCCATAGGGTATGCTCTGGATAATCGTCTTGACGCTTTGGCTACATGGCAAAGCGAGTGGTATCTTCGTAGTTTTGTGGAAGAGTTGAATCTCATTGACTCAATGGATATCAAGCTGGACTCTCTGAACGGATACGCTACATCACTTAAGAAACTGGAAACGCTCCGACTGCCTCACCGAATCGCCTTTGCATTACAGGAAGTACGTGACCGATATCGGGTGAACGAGGAAACAAGAGGTCGGCGCGTGGGACGCCGAAAGTATCAACTACCGCTTATAGGGGCCAGCCTGCAAATAGAGGATGTGTTTGGCCCAGTGTCGATAATCCTGGCCTTCATGGTGATCTGGCTCAAGGGTGCGTTCTCCAAAGCAGGTGAGTCTATACTGATTTGCAGACAATTCTTCCCGGACCGTTCCAAACTTGCCCCGCTCGTAGCGAATGCGTTCTTCTTCCTGGAGTGGAGACCTCTCGGAAAGAATGTCCAAGGTAACCTTAGGTTTCATCAACGTATAATTGTCTTCCTTCTTGCCCCATACTTGGTGATTGCTTGTGGTATTATTGCTTACATATTGGATAATGTCTTTCTGGACTATCAGCAACACTGTTCGACGGAGACATTTGATAGTTCACCAATTAGAATTCTGGTAGGATGGATTATCCCTGTAATGCTATTCGCGGCTTCCATGTGTGCAGTTTCCGCATGGCAAATGTTTAAGGAACTCCACAATGTCGCCATTAGGTTATCTCGGGACTTACCGAAGGGGGCTGGCACCTTGAGGACTCAGACCACGGACTTGAAGCGTTGTTATTGCTGGATGGTTGCAAGTCCGTTTCTGATACTGGGCAATTTTGTGGTTCTGAGTTACCTGTCAGGTGCCTATTCTCGCGATTATTTCCCATCCACAGGTTACCTTGTTGTTTTTTTGACTTGCCTGAGTATTACGGTGTTTGCCAGCGCGAAACTGCTCACCTGCAAACCGGAGGACCTGACAAAGCCCGCTCCCATCTGGACTTTCCTTTATTGGACAACACCGCTAGTTATAGTTCTCGCGTTCCTTTACACAGTCTGTTCTCAAGAGTGGAATTACGTCGTACTGAACAAATACTTGTTCATTGCCGCAGCCTCTCTGTTTGCCGCCACCGTGGCTATGGGCATCTGGATGTCACTGTGGGTGTCCAAAGCTCCCTCCAAATCGGACTGCTAAAGTCTCGTCGTCCACCCCAAACTAAACATTTCCGGGAAGATAACCGTCTTTAACCTGTATCCCCTCCTGAAAGACAGTTCTAACGCCAACGCACCCTGTCAAGGAGGTGGAAAATGCTCCGCAACAAACTGCTCCCGTGTCTGCTGGCGGTCGTCCTGATGGTCGGCTCGACAGTCATTATCAATGCCGTCGGAACCGGCCAGATCAAAGGAACCATCACCGACAAAGAAACCGGCGAAGGTATAATCGGCGCCTCGGTTATGGTCATCGGCACCCACTTCGGCGCTATGACCGATCCTGAGGGCAAGTATGTCATTCGACGGCTGCAGCCGGGGATTTATACCCTGAAAGTAGCTCACCTGGATTTCAACATTGTGGAAGTCACCCAGATCGAAGTAAAACCCAATATGACCATCGAAGTATCTGCTAAGCTTGAAAAGAAACTGACCACCATTGGCCAGACGATCACTGTCAGGGCTGAGGACGACCTCATTTCCAAGCTTGAAACTTCCGATCGAGTGACTATCATTAAAGAGAAGATCACGACACCACGACCGGTAACATCTGTTGATGAGTTACTTGCCCAGGTTGCCGGCGTCGTTACCAACAAAGACGGCGAGATTTTCATTCGCGGCAGTCGGTCCGGCGAGGTTGCAAACATAGCCAAAGGTGATCCCACCGGCGATCCAGCCGGCGGCCAGGCCGACCGCAGGGAATCTGTTGCTGAAGCCGAGCAAGGCAGCCAGGTCGGACTTAATTTGTGTGCCCCCGTAACACCTCAGTCAACGACAACGCAGAAGCTTATCCGCACGCCCCGCGGACCGCAGCAACCGACCCCGCAGCCCCGTTGCGGCACCGGTTACTATCCTCCGGGCCACGACGAGTCCGACTACCTCGATGGACCGCCATTTGACGCCATGTTCTTTCAAAACTACGGCACCAATTCTTTTGTAAACACCGATAGCGACCCTCTCTCCACTTTCGCCATCGATGTCGACGATGCATCATACACCCTTACCCGCAGCTACTTGGAACGTGGTCATCTCCCGCCGAGCGATGCCGTGCGCGTGGAGGAATTTGTCAACCGTTTCGAGTACGACTATCATCAGCCGAAAACCGGCGAGGCTTTCTCCATTCAGATGGAGGGCGCCCCTTCGCGGTTCGGTGACGATTGCCGTATGCTCAGGATCGGCATTGGCGGGCGTGAGTTCGACGAAGAAAGCCGCAAACCGGCCAACCTGGTGTTTGTGATAGATGTCTCGGGATCGATGGGTCGTGAAAACCGTCTGTCAATGGTGAAACATTCGCTGGAACTACTGGTTAACCAACTGACGTGGGGTGATCGGGTTGGTATCGTCACCTACGGTTCAACCGGCAATGCAGTTTTGCAGCCGACGATTGTCCGCCATCGCAAACAGATCATCAACCAAATCCAAATGCTTTTCCCGGGCGGATCGACCTACGCCGAGCAAGGTATTCGTCTCGGCTATCAAATGGCCAATGGCATGTTCGATCCAAAACGTACCAACCGGGTTATTCTCTGCTCCGACGGTGTGGCCAATGTCGGTCAGACCGGTCCCGATGAGTTGGTCAAGATGATCAAACGTTGCGCCGACCAAGGCATCACTCTGACTACGGTTGGTTTCGGCATGGGCAACTACAACGACGTGCTCATGGAAAAGTTGGCCGATAACGGCAACGGTCAGTATGCCTACATCGATGACATGGACGAGGCGAGGCGTCTGTTTGTCGACAAACTGTCCGGCACTCTTCAGGTGATCGCGCGCGATGTCAAGATCCAGGTCGATTTCAATCCGGAGGTGGTGAGCAGTTATCGGTTGCTCGGTTATGAGAACCGCGATGTGGCCGATCACAAGTTCCGCGACAATCGCGAGGACGGCGGCGAGATCGGGGCCGGTCACCAGGTGACGGCGCTATACGAAGTGAATCTCATAACACACCGACGAGCGGTGGACCTGGGCAGTGTGTACATTCGTTACAAAAACCCGCAGATGGATGAAGTGACCGAAGTTCGCACGCCGATCCGGTACAATGTTTTTCACAAGCAGTTCAAAAACGCCTCGGACGATTTCAAACTGGCCGCGGCATCGGCGGAGTTTTCCGAAATCCTGCGCGAGTCGTATTGGGCGCGTGGTTCCAGCTTGTCGTCGGTCCGTGCGGTATTGGACGAAATAGATGGCAACGACAAACAGATTGCAGAACTGAAAAACCTCATCGACATGGCTCGACGGCATGGCGACATCCTGGCCGAAAGGTAACCCATAAATGGGTCTTTGGCGCTACGCGCATAGCGCGAAAAACAGGGCTTGACCCTGTGTTGCGACGGGTTTTGGTTCCGCTGATGGCGGAGGGAGGGACCCGTCGTTTCCTTTATGAACAGCCTGTGAGCCTTCGTAGGTCGAAACCCCTGATCCGAAGGACTGCCGAAGGCAGGTTTCGACAGAGCATCCCAGCTTCACATCAAAAGTTACATGTCACCCTTGCGCACCTTGGACCAATAATGCCACACCCGTTTTTCAGGGGCCAAGTTGGGGTCTCTGGCTTGCTCAATAGCCGCCCGAAAAACGTCCTCGCAGCAGGGGTCAAGTCTTTGCCCCTTGATCTTTTGCATCTGCTCGTACAATTCGCGGGCATTCTTGTCAAGCAGATGCTCAACTTCCGTGATTCCAAGATCGTCAAAGTCACTCAGCGTGGCCGGTCCCACCGAAACCAAGTCGATAAGTTTTCGTTGTTCAATCATCCGCCCAATATAGGCGCCGGCAAGATCGTAGTCTATCACATATTGGCCAAGTCCTTCGCCGCCAATCTGCTAATCACCACAGAAGTAATCTGATCTTTTTTGAAACATCCGGGTGCTCATTACGAAATGTAGATACGTGTATTTACACTCGGTCTTTCGGGCCATTTTGCGGCATGACAGACCGGTTGCATTTTCCAGCGGCGTGAGACAATTGAATCGGACCGAACTGCGGCGGGAGCCGTGTGTGTTCGGCCACAAACATGCGTCTATGAAGACAAAGGAGATTCACTGTCGAAAACGAAACGCTGGTCCTCAACACCGTTTTCACTAACAGTCAATTACGTACTACGAACAATAGCACTCATGCAAAGACAACTGCCTGAGTGTGGACGAAGGAGAGACAGATGATTAGAACCGCCGATTTGGTAAAACGCTATCGCACCGAGGAGGTCGAGACGACCGCTCTGGACAGTGTCAACATCAGTGTCGAGAGCGGCGAGTTTGTGGCCATCATGGGTCCATCGGGCTGCGGCAAGTCGACACTTTTGAATATCCTCGGAATGTTGGACAATCCCTCAGGTGGTGAGTATTACTTTCTCGATCAACCTGTTGCCAACCATTCCGAACGAGAGCGGGCCGGCTTGCGCAAGCGAAATATCGGATTTGTCTTTCAGAGTTTCAACCTGATCGATGAGTTGACCGTTTTTGAGAACATCGAGCTGCCTCTGCTCTATCTGGGCGAATCCAGCGCCAGTCGCAAAGAGCGGGTGGAGGAAACGCTGGCCCAAATGAATATCACGCCGCGCCGAAATCACTTTCCGCAACAGCTATCGGGCGGCCAACAGCAACGCGTGGCGGTGGCACGGGCTGTGGTGGCCCAACCCAAATTGATTTTGGCCGATGAACCGACCGGTAATCTGGACTCCTCCCATGGCGATGAAGTGATGAGTCTGCTCACCGAGCTGAATGAACAGGGCACAACCGTGGTCATGGTGACTCACTCGCCTGCCTACGGTGACTATGCCGGTCGTGTTATTCACTTGTTCGACGGACAGGTGGCGACAGAAAACATTGTGAGGAGCGCCCATGTATAGAAACTATCTCAAAATAGCGTTGCGCAGCATGAAAAAACACAAGGGCTACTCCCTGACCAATATTGCCGGGCTGGCTGTCGGTATGACTTGCTGTGTGTTGATCATGTTGTGGGTTCACGCGGAATTGAGTTTCGATCAGTTCAACGAGAACGGCCAAAACATCTATCGTATCTACCACCATCTGACCCTCGGCGGCGCTGATCGACGCACTCCATCGGCGGGAGCACCGTGGGGCCCGGCCCTGGTGGAACAGGTTCCCGAAGTACTCAACGCAGCCAGAATCAGACCCGGCAACCGGTCTTCTGTGACCTTTGAGGATAAGCAATTCTTCGAGGAGGACTTTTTCTACGCCGACAATTCGCTGCTGGATCTGTTTACATTTCCCATAAGCATCGGTGACAAAAAAACTGTTCTATCGACGGCCAACAGTGTCGTGCTGACTGAGGAAACCGCGCACAAGTACTTCGGCGACCAGAATCCGGTTGGTCTGGTGCTTCGGTTTGACGACCAGTTCGATTATACTGTTACCGGTGTCATGGCCGACATGCCCGACAACTCGCACCTCCAGTTTGATTTTCTGATCTCATTTGAGACCCTTTACGCTCAAGATAGTCGCCCCCACGAACATTGGGGCGCCATGGGCAACCCTACTTACCTGTTGCTGGCCGACGGCGCCGACCCTCGACAAGTCGAGGCCCAGGCAGCCGGGATCATCGATGAAAACCTGGGCGAGACACTCAAACAGGTAGGCGCCACCCTTACCTTGCTCCTTCAGCCGCTGGCCGAGATCCATCTGTACTCAGATTTCGGCAGCGACACCGCCCAGACCGGCGCCATAACCTACGTCTATCTATTCTCCGCGATCGCCGTTTTCATATTGCTGATTGCGTGCATCAACTTCGTGAATCTTTCCACCGCTCGTTCAGCCGGGCGGGCCAGGGAGATAGGCATGCGCAAAGCGTTCGGCGCAGCGCGTAGCCGACTGGTCGGCCAGTTTCTGGGAGAATCGTTGCTTTACAGCTTCCTTGCTGTTGTACTCACTATTGCTGTGGTGCCGATAGCACTGCCTCTGTTTAATTCACTCGCCCAACGCAACCTTGTTTTCGATATGACCCAACCGATATGGATGATTCCGGCACTGGTCGGGCTGGCCATCCTGGTCGGACTGGTAGCCGGCAGCTACCCGGCATTGTTCCTGTCATCGTTCAGACCGGTCAAAGTCCTGAAAGGCACTCTGACCGCAGGTGCATCGAACTCGAAATTCCGACGCATCCTGGTGGTATCTCAGTTTACCATATCAGTCATACTGATAATCGGAACCATCACCATCTTCGGCCAGGTGGAGTACATGAAAAACAGGGCGCTCGGTTTTAACAAAGAGCACGTTGTGATCTTCCCCAACCCGAGTGACACCGAACAAGTTTCGATGGAGTCGTTGAGAGCCGAATTCGCAAAAGTTCCCGGCGTCGTCGCAATCGCAGCATCACAAGGCACCCCCGGCAACGGCTACAGCATGACCAACTTCCACCCGGAAGGGTACGCCGAGGATGAGCAGGAGTTGATGGCAAATATCAACGTCGACCACAATTTCTTATCCACACTCGGCATGGAGTTGGCCGCCGGACGAGATTTCTCCGCCGACCTGACCACAGACAGCGGTTCCTCTTGTCTTATCAACGAAGCTGCCGTCCGTCGATTCGGCTGGGAGAATCCAATCGGCAAAACTATCCAGCAGAGGGTCCATAACGATTCGGGAATCGCTTTTGTAGATCGCACCGTTGTCGGCGTGGTGAAAGACTTCCACTTCGAATCTCTGCGCGCCGAGATCGTGCCGTTGTACATCGGGAATCTACAGGATGGTTTAGAGACTTTCTCGGCCCGGATAGCCGGGGGGGACATCAGCGAGATTGTTGGTCGATTGGAGGACAAATTCAAGGAGTTGGCGCCAAGCCGGGCCTTTGACTATTTCTTCCTCGATGAGTCTTTCGACCTCCAGTATCAAATGGAAGAACAGCTTGGCAAGATCGCCCTGACCTTCTGTTTGCTGGCTGTCTTTATCGGTTGCCTGGGACTGTTGGGTTTATCGTCCTACACGGCTGAGCAACGCACCAAGGAGATAGGTATCCGCAAAGTACTGGGCGCTTCGGTCGCCGGCATCATCAGACTTCTTTCGCAGGAGTTTCTGGTGCTGGTGGTTCTGGCCAATGTCGTCGGTGCACCGGTGGCTTACTATGTGATGGATGGCTGGCTGGCCGAGTTTGCTTATCGCATCTCAGTCGACTGGCGCATCTTTGCCGCTTCCGGACTCACGGCGTTGTTGATAGCTCTCTTGGCGGTAAGTCTCCAGGCCATCCGAGCGGCCCGGTCGAATCCGGTAAAGGCGATAAAGTACGAATAGCACGGTGATAAATCCGCCATAAACGGCCCTCTGGCCCTTCTCACAGTGAGGCATTGGGATTGGTGCAAAGGGCGAGAGGTAGGTCAGGTCCTTTAGGGACCTGACGCATTTGTCAGGACCACAAGGGTCCTGACCTACTTGGGGGAACTCCGGCTGTCATATCCACGAAGGACCTGACCTGCTGCTTTTCTCAGTACTTCAAGCCGTCCTCGGTGAAAGGATGGGCCGGTGCCTCTCCGAGCACACGTCTGAGGATATGATTCATGGTAAACTCGTCGTTGTCAAACCCGCCGTGCGTGGTGCTGCGGGTGCGCCGGCCGCTGCTACCGTTGGAATAGAAAAACTGAGGGAGAGATCTCACTCGTTTGACCTGGTCCTTGTCATTGAATTTCTCCATGCCCAAAATCGGTTGCTCTTTCTTTGACTCGAAAGCGTTGGATACCAGATACAGTAACGACTTTTTGTAGAGGGTAACGGTATCATCTTCTTCCAGTTTTTTATTCAGGTTGTAGATAGTCAAATCGGTGAGTTTAAGTTTCGTCTTGCCCTGCAACACCGGCAAGTACGCTTCGTTGTACAGATCGACCGAACAGGCCGGCGCCATGAGTGAGCAGGACGCGATCTGAATCTGCTGCTGCCTCATGGTTCGAAGCAGATGGGCAATCACCACTGCGCCGGTACTATGTCCCACCAGATGAATTTTCATGCGTCTGCCGCTACGCCGAATATGCGAGACGAATCGCTCCAGGGCATCGGTACCGGCGCCGTTATTCTTGTCAAATGCATCGTGGGCATCCTGTTTCATCTCATTCCACAAAAGTGTACCCGGTATGCCAAGCATCTTTTCCAGGAGCCAGTCGGAGAAGTCACTGATGGCGCCTACGCGCTCCGCCGATGCTTTTTTCTTGCGCAGGATGAGATCCTTCAGCTCTTCGGCGAGACCGGTGTCGTACATGATGTGGAAGGGGTAAATGCCGTTCAACTTGAACACATTCTTCATCGCGGCTATCCGGCGGGCCGATGCGGACGGCGAATTCAATCCACCGTGCATGTAGACCAATAGATGTTTGTATTTGGTTTCGTTGGCCACGAGCTCGGCCGTCTGCTCGACATCATCTCGATTGCTCCAGTATCGCCCAGTCTCTTTGTAGGCACCGTCGTCGATATGAATGAAGTGGCCGGCAATCTCCGAACGGCTGACGGCCGGTTTTTTGGCTCGGCCGGTTCCCTCTTCGATCTCCACGGTGGAACCCGGCCGCATACCGAAAATCTGAGGCGTCGGTAGAGCCAGGCGAAATACCCAGCCATCCATCAGGTTGGTCGCCCAGTCTTCATAGGTCCACAGGGCCAGACCGTTTTCACCCCAGGACCGCGCCCAGGAATTCTGCACCCAAAAACCTTCTTCGTTGTAGCCGACTACGGCAAAGGCGTGACCACCATCATCGGGACTGGTCAGCTTAATCCGTCCATTCTTAGGAGCGTTCCAACCGGCGTGTACCTTAGCCGATACTGCGATCACCCCGGTCTCGTTGAGAGCGGCGTGATAGTCGGTTATTTCCGGCTTCAAGCGGTAGTAGGATCCAATAGTGTGGCTGCGCGCATCCTTGGCCTTTTGGATGGTCAGGCTTCCCTTCCTCTTTTTCGTTACAAAGTAGGGCCACTCTTCTTCCGAACAGACACCCATATATTTCCAGCCATGGATGGCGCCGCGCAGACTGGAACCGCCATAGTCTTCGCCCGGCCACTCGTCGTGAACCTTGGCCATCTCGTACAACATGCGGGCGCTGACCGTGGTGTCTTGTCCGGCCTGTGCGTAAAGGTGGTTGATGGCGGCGGCCATGGCAAATCCGGTGCATGCTCCTTCTCTCCCCTGGTCAAGGATGTGAAGATTCCTCGGAGGATCGATGTACTCTTCGAGTTGGATGAGAGGGGGTGAATACATCCAGTCACGGATGTCCGGAAGATCGGCCTTTGCTTTTGTTTCCCATTTACGTTTCGGCATCGTGTTACCCTCCTTGGCGAACAGTTCGCCGGTGCCTGGTTATATTCGCATTCGACTTTGTGGCGTTAACCTCTTTATGGTATGGCATCACTCCGCACAGGGCAACAGTTATCTCCAGGATACCTCTGAAGGGGTCCGAAAGTCGAGCCGGTAGGTCAGTCCGCTACGGCCGATTGTGGTCCCGACCTGGAAGTCAGGTCCATAAAGGACCCGACCTATTACTCCAGGCTCTTCTTCATGTCGTTAAGAAGGGCATCATAGATAGGGTTACAGAATTCGTGAACTGGCTCATCGTTTTTCTGCCAGGACGATGACCACTGGACCTGCGTCCCGCCGTTTTTGCCGTCCGGACTGAGTTTCACGAAACCGGTGAAATTGTCCACTTCGTCCTGGGAAAGCGGCGACGGACCGTCGGTGATCGCATACGAGAAGCTGTATTGATCGTTGTCCAAGGTCAAGAGTGTCTCGTGAAAGACGCCGTTGAGCACTCTTTTGGAGCCGACCTGGTCGCCCGGCTTATCGCCGACCGGCTTGAGTTCGGTGATCACATTCGGCGCCCAGCTCGCATCATGGAAATCGCTGATTGCTTCCCACACTTTTGCGACCGGGGCCTGAATGGTTATCGATTGATTTGTCTGTCCCATGTTGGGTGCTCCTTTCAGTTTTGCGCGCGGAGTAGCCTCCGCGTTTGCAGATAGCGGCAGGCTGCCATTATGATGACAATACGAAAGATGTCGGACAAAACGTAGACATTATTAGTCCATGACGGAGGTCGTACCCCGAACGGGGTCGGAAACAAATCAGTCCCCGGCGTGTTCTCTGTTCTAAACAAAGGAGAATTCACAATGGCTGTAAAACATGTTCCCGACGGTTACCACACCGTGACTCCATACCTCGTGGTCGAGGGCGCCACCAAGTGTATCGACTTTTTGAAACAGGCGTTCAACGCACAAGAAGTAGAGGTCCATTCGACCCCCGAAGGGGTTGTCTCGCACGCCGAGATGAGAATAGGTGACTCCATAATCATGATGGGCGAGACCAAACCGGAACACCCATCCATGCCCGCGTCGATCTACCTTTACCTCCCGGACACCGACGCAGCCTACAAAGCGGCGCTTGAGGCCGGGGCCACATCGGTGATGGAACCGGCCGACCAGTTCTATGGTGACCGCAACGCCGGGGTGAAAGATGCCTGCGGCAATCTCTGGTGGATTGGTACTCATATCGAGGACGTCCCCCCGGACGAAATGGCCCGTCGCGCGGCTGAACACTATAAGAAACAGCAGGCGTAACACGCGGTGGCTGTATGCACCTGTTCTGTCACACTGAGCGCACAGGCTGTGTCATATGTAGGGTTTCGCAGGGTCCTGGCGCCACAACGGCAATATAGAGCTAACAACTCCAGTTTTTGGTGCGTACTCTCTGATGAGAACAGAAGCGCTGTGGTACCCCGCCCTGAGTCTTTGCGTCGGGTGGGGCCCGGTTGGAAAAGTAGAAGCAAGCTAACGAATAAACGAAGGAGTCATGATGATACCGATCATTATTCGCCACAAAGTGAACGACTACACAAGTTGGAAGACGGAGTTCGATGCCTTCGCCGAAACACGCAAATCATCAGGCGAGAAATCCTACCGCATCCTCCACCCCAGCACCGACCCGAACGATTTGGTTTTGCTCTTCGAGTGGGAGAGTACCGAGAAGGCTGAGACCTTTTTGCGCTCGCCTGAACTGAAGGCAGCGATGGAACGTGCCGGCGTAGCCGAGGAACCTCAGGTTGAGTTTTTCAAACAGGTCGACTTCGGAAAGGTGTGACCCGACCCGACATACCAACATTTTGCAGGTGCTGTCAGGCGACTCGCCTGACGGCCACGGGGTCGTGGGCGACGGGTGTCGGGCGGGGTCGCCGCGACACCACACGCAATCGGAAACTTAAACGAAAAGCCCGGAAGTCCGGGTGAACGGGATCATCCTGTTGGATGGGTGTGTCTATACTTCTCGAAACGTGCCCGCATACGTCCTGGATGCTTCTCTACTTAAGTAACATCATCTTGTGGGTCTGAAGGTATCCGGCCGCCTTGATTTGATAGAAGTAAACGCCCGAGGAAACAGGTCGTCCCTTTGAATCTATTCCTTCCCAACTGACCTGATGTGATCCGGCTTGCCTGACACCGTTCACGAGATCAACCACTTTCTGTCCCAGAATATTGCGAATAGTAATGACCACGGATGCTTGATGACTAAGTGAGAACTCGATTGTAGTCGATGCGTTGAACGGGTTAGGATAATTGGAACACGTCAAAAAGTGTTCGGGTACCCTCTCGGGTTGGTCTTCAACAGAGGTCGGTCCCATAAATCGAGCCGACTGAATGATTACGCGGTGCGCGCCGAACGGATGGGGCAGCCAGGCTGAATAGGCGAAGACCAACGCATCGTCGTCAGGCAGATAGACAACTTCGGAAAGTTCGTTAAATATCCCCTCAAAATGCACACGAGCGCTGTCTACATAGTTGAAGGTCTTATCGAAGACCAGTAGTTTTACATGCTGAAGGTGTCCTCCTTGAAGCACCACTACA
Organism: Candidatus Zixiibacteriota bacterium; assembly: GCA_029860345.1. NCBI lineage: Bacteria > Pseudomonadati > Candidatus Zixiibacteriota > Candidatus Zixiibacteriota bacterium. The sequence goes on from JAOUBJ010000016.1 coordinate 36,450, forward strand.
TAATAGTCATTCGTCTCAATCGGTTTCAGGCTGCCTCGGTCGAATCCTCCGGCGTCGATGTAGCCACCATGAGTGTAAGGTGCAAGATCGAAAAGCGGCTGGAAGCTCCCGCCCGCTTCAGTGAACGTAACAAGCTCATCAACACAACTCAGGCTAAGCACCTGCTCTTGACCGAGCACGGCGGGAAATACATCAAGCGGACACCAGTCTATCGAACCGACAGGATCGAGGCCCATCTCCTTCACCGGTTGAGCATCTTTTACAACATAGCCCTTGTAGTCGCCGTCGTAGGAATCGGGAAATCCGTGGTGGTTATAGCCGGTGACCCAAACATCAGACGCTACTATTACTGCTGAGTCGCCATAATCACAAAGGGCGGGACTTCCGCCTGAGGGATATCCATACAGCACCGAGTGGTCCTGCCAATTGGGGATACCAAGCCGATGCAACCAGTTGTATGTGCCGCTTCCATAATCATTGCCCCCAACCATTATGGGGGCATTCAGGATCGCGAAGGAGTCCTGCAACCAGATATCTGATTTATGTCGCTGGCGGTTCCAAAGAGTCCTTGGTACATCGGCGAGCTTTACGTAGGTATCCAGATCGGCCACATCACCGCTGAAAGCGGTGAACTTTTGAACAAAGTACGGACTTGTTTCAAAATCAGGGATAACGTCCAACCAGACCAGACCGTTGAATTCTCCAAGATCATACAGCCATGGACGATATGCCACACCCTCGCCGCCCGACACGGTGATCGCGGTGTTGGCCTGGAGGTTCATCGGATCGACGAACCTATAAGCCTGAAAACTCTCACCCAACGAATCCAGACGTTGGACGCACATAAGCAAACCGGAAGAGTCCAAACAGATGGTGGGTGTACGATAGTTCGTTGAGGTGTAATAGATCGGTTCGACTGAAGATGCTACCAACGGGTCAGACTTGGCCAGGGTCAACCGCGAGGCGTTGCAGTAGTAGGAAAAGAAGAAGTACATCGAATTGGCGTCTGACGTCATTTGAAGATCAGGGAGATAGGGTCCATCAAGCTCACCGGTTATCGGACCGTTGGCTGCGACTGTAGAAGTGGTCAGGTCCACCTGGATCAGGTAAGCAGAATTCTCTGCACCTGAGTTGTATCTGCCGGGAATAAGCAGGTAGGGTCCGTCAATCATCCCGCCATGGGCGGGGAAATAGGCATTATCTGTAGACATATTGGGAAGCACGAGACGTTTCAACTCAACCGTGTCAGACCTATCTTTCAAGGAAAGCACGGTGTAATAGAGAACGATGTTGGTGTCACTTCGCACATCGAACAACTTGTAGAGTACCGAATCAGCGCCAAAAGGGATCATACTGTCATGTCGAAATCTGACCGTGTCCAGATAGGCATACGAAGTAGTTGGAAGAATCTCAACGGTCCCCTCTCGGGACACATGTCTGGCCATGAATACCGAGTCGACGTCGTTTCGAATGGTCAGATACAAACCGTCCGAAGCCGCCCAGTCCCACGACGACCAAACGTCCACCGGCACTACCAGTTTTTCAAAAACCGGCTCCAATGATGGTAATTGTATAAGGGTGACTATGGGCTTGATACCGTTTGACCCACCTCTATCGACAAGCCATACATCACAACCGTCGATGACCAGTTTTCCTTCGAAATCATCCGGTGAGAGTAACATAACCGGTGCAGCGTCCACTTGGTTCAATTGCTCGTCCATCCGCGTATAGAACAACGAATCCTGACGAGTCTCGAAAATGTAGAAATACGGTTGGCACCAGGCAGAGGCCACATATCTGAAGGTGTTGAAGTAGCCCAGGCTAAGTTCCAGGTCGCGATATACCCGTGGAAGGGTGTCAATAAGATCACCCTGTTTGTCTATCCGAACAAACATGGTTGTTCTGGAAACTGCCATCAGCAGCAGGTTGAAATCGGGACCCTCACAGAGACCTACTATGTGAGTACAGATAGGCGATGTCATGTCAACGGCGGGCACCGCGTCGACGGTCGAATCCACAACCATCGGACTGGAAAACTGGATGTCCACGCCGGCCATACCGGGACCGGCCGACAGAACCAGAATCGCAACGATCCATAAGGACCAACAAACAAATCTGTTTGTCACTATTGGGGACCTCCGAGTGCTTTGTTATATCCAATATAGGAGGATTTTGGATTTGTCCAACTTGAAAATGGACGACGGGAGAGACGTAAGGGTGACACGCCGGCCGGGCAGGTCTGTTTTCGGGCCTGCCCTTCTTTGCCAAATGCGCTTCGGTACCCTTATTATGTGTGAAGTGACAGGTGGATATCCCTGTTAGATAGTAGCCGAGGCCGTCACTTTGTCCAACTCAAGCCGGACGGCGGCGGCGATACTCTGAATGTCGTAAGGTTTTTTCAAGTAAGCGCCGGCCCCCAGCCTTTGGGATTCTCCCACGCGCTCAGAGGCCGAGAATCCGCTTACGATAATCGCCTTTTGACCCGGTCGATCCGCCACGATCTGTCGGTAGGTATCCAGGCCGTCGAAGCCCTCCTCCATTATCATGTCGAGCACCACCAGATCAACCGGCTGACTCTTCAGGCTCGCGACCGCCTCCCTGCCGTTGCGGGCCAGGCTGACCTGATAACCGAGACCACCGAGAATGTCTTTGGCCATCTCTCGCTGGGCTTTGTCATCGTCGACCACCAAAACTGTTTCGTGACCGCCCGCACAATTTGAAGGGGACTTTGGCTCAGGTCGGGCTTCTTTGGTCACGGGGAAGTACAGTATGAACTCCGTTCCGGCATCCTCTTGGGACAAAATGTCGTAGTAGCCGTCGTGATCTTTCACCACTCCGTAGACGACCGAAAGGCCCAAGCCGCTGCCTGAGAGACCTTGCATCCTCTTGGTAGAATAGTACGGCTCGAAGATTCTGTCCAGTTCCTCGGCGGAGATACCGCAGCCGGTGTCACGAACTTTCAAGACCAGGTACGGCCCGGGCGTGATGGCATCGTATCCCGAAATGAGACGGCCGCCTTCGTAACAACTGGTTTCAATGGTCAGAGTACCGCCATCGCTCATGGATTCGATGGCGTTCAAGACCAGCTTCATGAGAACTTTGCCCAAATGAGCCGCCGAACCCTTGATGAGCGGCGGACTCGATTCGAGCCGTTTCTCCACCGACACCCCGGGCGTATCCTCGACAATCTTTCGAAAACCGGGGGATTCCAGATAGTCTGTAATCACTTCATTGAGGTCCATCGGAACAAGTTCATAGCGGCCACGACGAGCCAACGTGAGTAGATCCTGGATCACGTCGACAGCACTCTGGGCGGATTTGGCCATAGCGTCGATCTGCCGTCTCAACGGACTGTCCGGGGGCAGCTTTCTCAGAATCAACTCCGAGTAGCCGACCAGAGGACCCAGAATATTGTTCAGGTCATGGGCCACGCCGCCGGCTAACAAACCGACCGATTCCAGTCTCTTGGCTTTTTGTAACTCTGCCTCCGCCCTTTTTTGAAGCGTCACATCACGGTTGACCGTCAGGATCACCCGACGACCTTTGTACGAGATTGTTGAAGCACTCACGCTCAGAATCAATTCGGAACCATCGGCGCGATACTGGATCGTTTCGAACCGTTGAAACTCGTTGCTGTTGAGCGTTTTTTGAATACAATCCCGCCCCCGTTCGACATCTTTTGAGATGACCTCAAGCGACATGCCGACAAACTCGGAGCGATCGAAACCATACACCCGACACGCACACTCATTCACCTCCAGCACAACCTCACCCTCCGGCTCAAAGATGACAATGGGATCATGCCCCTGTTCAAAAAGGCTCTGGTAGTGTCTTTCGTCGTCCGTCATTGTCTCTCAACCATTCGGGGTGGGAGTCTTAAACATCGCCAAATCGGGCGATCTCGGGTTTATCGGTGTCAAGTACGTCCGAAACGCAGGCCTGCCACGTAGTTGTGACTTTGGCGGATTGGATACAAGTCATAAGCTGCAACTCAATATAATTCGATGAGGTGTCGGCGTTTGCATACGAACCAAGCTCGTACCGGGCGCAATACGCCTGACTTCTACTGTACTAGATCGGACGATGGTGATGTTACTTTACCCAGGGAAAGTCCGGGCCAAAAAGCCTATTCGGAGGTGGTTTTGTCTTCCAAGGAGTGGTGGGAAGCCGCGCCACCCAAATGCATGTAGCCAGGTAGGATAGGTTTACCTTCAAACCCGCCGGGAGTGGCTTGTTGAAAAAGCCCTGGAGCTTTCAAGTGACCTGCGTTGCCGTGCTGGTGCTGTCTGGCGACTCGCCTGCCGCCAGCCCGGGTAACGCTGCCGGAGAAGTGTTCGGATCGACCATGAGGATAGCGGGAAACTCAGGCTCACATTCATTGGTACAGAGCAAATCCAAACCGGACCCGTCGTCCAGTTCGGCGGTGGGAATCCTAATGCCGCCGCGCTCGAGGTCTTTTGACTGGTTTCGTAGAAACCCTGAGCCTCAGATTGCCGGACTTATCCTCAACGGCATGGCGATCCATGATACCCTGGGGGTATGCCTCCCCTCGGCTGAAGGTTCCCTGGTAAACACCTATCGGTTTGTCGACCGCTTTTGCCGATCCGCTCAATATCTGATCGGCGATGTAACGGTTGATAGCCAGATCGGCCTCCACCAAATAGTTCGGCGAGGTCCTCACCAGTTTGTCGACATCATCCACCAACCTGGAGAAGGACGGATTGTTGACAACGTCGGCTAAAGCCGCCTCGACTTGCACCAGGTCCTGATCGGTAGTGAAGGCGATGCAGGTGTAACGCATCTCTTCGGGTGAGACCGGGGCTTCGAAAATTACGGACTCCCGATCCGGCAGGGTGTGGGCTTCGCGGTCTTTCACGTCGTTGACGATTGAGGGCACACTGGTACGAATGACATCGTTGACGACTCCGGCAACGATTTCGACTCGAGCCGCCCGATCTTCGACGGTTGTCAGTTTGTTCAGACCGGCCATTAAATTGTAGTCGCCGGACACGATGTTTATCAAGGCAACTTTCTTGGCCCGGTCGCCGGCACCGAAAAATATGCTGCTGCCGTTATCCTCGACCGAAAGTTCGTCGATCTGCAACTGGAAGCGATCCCTTTGGCGATCCATGTTGGTTTCCCAGGGACGCCTTTGTTTAAGACGGCGATACCGCTTCTTTACGGACTGATCACCGGAGTTGGCGACATTGGAGACGTCGATGGTACGGAAGACCTCATTGGCAGCCCGACGATCCCCAATGTCCAGATAGTTTTCCGACCACTCGGTGCGCAGGTCCATAGCCTGTTTCGGCTTGTCGTTTCGGTCGTAGGTATCGGCCAGACTGATCACTACCCGATCATCCACCCGGATACGGTTGCCCTCGGCAACCTGGCTGTTGTATCGCTGGGCAGCTTTCAGGGCATGGCTCAACTGAAACTCGGATGTGGCGTAACCGCTTCCCTTTAGCCCGGTCTTCTCGGTCAAGGTATACATCATACCCAGGGTCCGGTGATATCGATAGATTTCCGGAAGATCGCCCCGGCGATAGGATTCACCTTTTGCTTCGTACAGCCGGCTCGCTTCAGATTCTGCCAACCAGCGTAGCTCGTCGGTATTGCCCGTCTGAAAGTAGACATCGGAAAGGGAGATTAACACATCGCGATCCAGCTGGTTACCGGTGGCATGGGCCAGTTCCAAATACTGTTGTGCCGCCTCGTACTTCTGCTGTCTGAGTTGGGTTTCGCCAAGCCAGGCAGCCAGTTGATCAAACTGCTGTTGAAGCTCCTCGTCCAACCCGCTTACTCTGCGCGTGATTCCTTCGACGAGAGTTGTATCGACATCAGCGGAGTTGCCTATCCTGAGCATATCCTGCAGCACCGACACCGCCGGGGCCAGCACCGAATCGGAGGCCAACCGGGCAAGCAGTTCTTGTGAAGTCTTGTCAAGCTCCAACGAGGCTTGAAGAGCTCCCTGCGAAAGCGAGGCGACTACAATGCCGAATAGTCGTTTTTTGATGGAAGCGGACCAAGTGGTGTCGGCAAGCTGTTTCAGTGACAGATCCAAGGCGCTAAGGGCATTGCCGTTGTTGAGCATGTCCTCAAGAAACCGGATAATTGCTTCTTTGTCCTGAACCTGTAACAGTGAAACCAGTTGTTCGCGTCGTTCCTGTTGATGGGGTTGCTGGGCTACGGCCATGGCCATGTATGTCAACCCCGCGGTTGAATCGCCCACTTGAAAATACGATTTGGCCAGACTCTCGCTGTAGAAGGGTTGTCCCGCCGGGGCCGACTCTACTGCTTGTTTCAGATAGCGGAAGGCGAGGTCCTGATTGCCCAACTCTTGATAGACTTTGCCGAGATTGTGCAACGCCGCCGAGTAATCGGGCAGCAGCGAAGTTGCGCCGTAGTAAGCATCCATGGCCAGCAGTAGATACTGTCGGTGAAGAGAGTCGGCTTGGGTTGAGTCGGCCAGTTGTTGGTAAGCCAGTCCTGTGAGATGATGGAACCGGGCCTGCCAGGTGGGCTCATTCGATGACTGGGACCGCTCCTTGGCGGTGGCCAATAGTTCCAAAGCACTCCACTCATCACCGCTGGTTAACATGGCAATGACGGAGGTCTGCATTTCATCGAACTCACCGGCTGAGGCCGGGGAAGGCAGAAACAGACAGAGACCGATGACGGCCATAATAAGTCCGGCCAGAGTTCTGGTTCGGCAGTCTGCTGATTGGTCAGTAAGCATCATAGCTCCGTCGCCTACACCGTTATGGGCCGGGTCGGCCATTAATCATGGGCGGATTCGTGTTCTGGACATAGTGTTCTATATAAACCTGGAGGTCCCTGCATGCGGACGGCTTGAACACCGAGACCAGTTCCTCCACCCACGCCTCGCCACAATCATTCACACGAAGGTTACCGTGGAATAAGTAGCAAACCTCACACACTATGTGCTTGTTTTCACCGTCCGGGTACACGGAGCGAAGGTGCATCTTACCCGGTGGCGACTGCGTGAACACGCCCGATGATGCAAACTCGACATTGAATTTCGATCCGGCCTCCAGCCGCATGTCATCCCAGGGTAACAACAAAACGATCAGATTCAGTGAGCTATCGACGTTCAATTGTTGACCCAGGGCCACTTTGGAGAGGAACTCTCCTATTAAGTTCTGTCGGAACGACTCTCGGTTCAGCATGCCGTGCAGGTATGCGATGACAGTATCTCCGAACGCCTCGGGATCGTTGCTCGGGGGCGTGTCGAACTTGCCGTACAATAATTCCAGCTCTTTGGTGGGCACCGGCTTCTTGGCGCCGTTGACGAAGGCATAGAACTCCATTGTGATCTCTTCACCAACGTCGTATGACTGGCCCACCACTTTCACCAGCAGTTGAAAATCCAACGGCGTGGAGTCAACCTGCACGGAGTCGACCTGCACGGAGTCGGCCTGCACGGAATCACTCTGCACTGAGTCGGCCTGCGTGGAATCGGCTGGCGTACTTTCGGTCGACCAGTTGACAAAGCTGAACCGGGTGCTGCACTCGGCGTGGAACTGCTCCAGGATCCGAATGCGCACGGCGGCGGAATCGTGCCAGTGATCGTAGAACGTCACTGATTCGATCACAACTTGCAAGCCAATCTCGGGTAGAGTTTCCTGCGCCCGGCCAACAGTCGGAAGACCTGCGATCAGTATGCTTACAAGAACCACCGCGGCCAATAGGACACCGGAGTATCGTTTTGGAGTCATCTTACTCTCTCCACTCAAGATAGACCACCTTTACCGGAGTATCCTCCTCGATCACTACCGTGTATGGCCCGCTGACAAGACTGTCGTCATCCAGGGACACTGTGATTGTCACAGTGTCATGGGGATTAAGAGTCGGCGTTGGATACAACAGACGTCGTCTTTGCATCATCCTTGCATTCCTTACCACGGTTTCTTCCGGAGTCCTGAGTTCACGCCACCAATCCTGAATATGATCGGTGAGTTCTTCCGCATCGGCTTGTGACACCGCCCATTTCAACTCTCGTTCAGGGCAACCGAGAAAAACTTCCTGGCGACGCAAACCATCGACAGTATGCAATTGGCCATTGACATCGATGGAAAGCGTGGCCACAATCCGTGCCCGCCGCTTATGCAGCGGGAGACTATTATACAGAGGGCCAACGGGAATCAAATGGAGCAGATACAGATCGGGCGAGGTTAACTTGCCGGGTATAGCCAGCCGCACGGTTCGGCAGCGGGACAAGTGAGTGTTCACGGGTGAATAGATATCGGCTCCTTTGACTCTCACTTGAATGTCCTTTGACCGCCATTCCCACCAATTCCACAGGAAAGTCTGTCCTATGACCCCGTCATAAGCGGACAGCGTCATCGGCTCCATGATGGTGACACTGTCGGCTGATCTGACGACTTCGATATCAAATGTCTGATTGCCGGCGCCGGTGCCGTCATACTCAAAGTAGATTGAACTGGTCGACCCCATCAGGACAACGCCCAACACCAGGCCGATAACCAAAACCTCCGTAGCCAGAGGTTTGGACATGAACCGCTCGGTCGCCTCTTCGGTTTGATCCGCCACCGACTTATCGAACGCCTCCTTGAGGATTCGCCAAAACCCCCAGAGCGTCAGGGGCGTTCCGAAGAGTAGACTATGGCGGGCATACGGCTCCAGATGAGTGTTAAACCAGACCAGGGCCAAAACCAGCACCGCGAACAAGAGAACAGAATTCAGAAACCGACGTGCTTTGGCCGACATCGGCTGCTTGGGCGCATCCTTACTCACAACTCTCGGACCCCGCTTTCACAAGACAATGTCTCAGGGACCGGCCGGTGTCATCCGATGTAGAGGCAAAGCTGCCCGGCTAGTTCCCTCCAACAGAAACTACGCCAATCTCTCGGTGGGCCGCAAGCTTTTTGTCGGCTGGACAGAGGCGGTGGGCAGGGTTGGAACTTCAGTCAACACGCCTGGCAGACAACCGACTCGTGCCTGTCTGTTATTCTTTCCAGTTTGCGGCACACCAGATATTGGCCCCAAAATCGTCCCATTTTAGGCGACGATTATTGTCTGGCCCCGAGAAAGGGGAAGTCTGGATTTTTTTTCTTTTACTGTACTGATCAACGAGATTCACTCCGGTCCTGACGCCGCCGCTCGTTTTATAGCTATGAAACAGGAGAGAATGACCGCACCACTCGCCAGGACAGGGTTGTCTTCTCTGTTTCACCTCCTCAAACTGGGCGGATTCATCCCAGAATTGCAGGGCTGCTCCCTCTATCAGGTTGTCGCGCATCGCGGTGGCCAAACGGTAGTAGTAACCCAGAGCGTCATCTACAGTGTTGCCGATTTCAGATGGTAGTTGATTGGAATCAAAGGCATAACCATCGGCCAGACCCAGGTAGACCAGGGCGCCTGCGCCGCCTCGGCCGAAGTGGACATTATTTACAAAATATGGACTGGTATCCGCATGGGAGGCGATCGTCACGGAGGAAAGCCATATATAATAGCCAACATCCGCCACGGTGAGGTCCTTACCGGGGGCGCTGGCGGCAACAGCAGGAGCCGTGAAGAAAGGTTGCAGAACACGTCTTAGTTTTTCCTGCGCCGCGTTGAGGTCTGTGGCTGCGACGGGTGGTCGGCCTTTGACTATAACACGGACACGCCGATTGGCAGGAGACAACCCGGTCTCGCCAAAGGCCTCGGTAATAAGAGCCCTGACTGGTCTGCTCGTTTTACCAGGTTTGCGGTTCAGCCGCCCGCCAGCTATGCGGTTGTCCACCAGGGCGCGCACCGTGCGCCGGAAGGATAAATAGGTACATCGGGGTCCCTTGGGAGCCTTTATCGGCTGCGGCTCTTCGAACATCGCCTGCGACATCGGCAGCCGGAGAATGATGTGCGGCTGGTCCGTTTCCAGGTGGTATAGTAGTGGGGTTGTGTCGCCCTTAAACTGCCATGAATTAGGCGTCGAGCCGTCAAGCCATTTCATATTTCCCGAAATCTCGATCAACACTTGCGGCTGGTTGGCGCCGGTCTCGCCCGGTTCCACCGGTACGTACACAACACCGTGGGCAGGTATCTCTCTTTCCAGCCGGATGCTGTCGTCGGCCAAGTTGCGCACCTTGATCTTTTGTTTTGGAAAATACACCGAGCAGTTCTTGACTTTCTTGCCGGAAGCAAGAGTCTGCAGCCAGGTACGGGTAAAACGAACCGGTTGGTAACGACGAGCATTCGGCCAGTCAATCAGGATGGCATCGACTACCGCATGCGAGAGGTTGGCGTCAAGGAGATTGTTCCTAAGCTCACGATAGACATGGCGGGCTGGGATAATGCCGTTCATTGAATGGGCAGCCCAAAGGCGGCCTATCCCGGGAGACGCATCGTCGAATAAGTGGGACTTGCGGTCGCTCGCCGGTTGCGATCTGGCCATTGTAATATACAGATCAAAGGACCCATCGGCGGCCATCTTAATCGTGGGCATGTCAAGCCGGATGATATCATCTTGCGTGGCGTCGGCGCCCAGTCTCAGGATGTGCGGGTAAAGCCCTTGTAGAAACCAGGCGACGGCGTGTTTTGGCCAATTCGACGAGCCTGGAAGAACAGCCACGGGAGAATTGGGACCCTTTATTTTTTTGCGCGTTGATAATGGAGGGTTGGCAACAGTGTTGTAGAGGAAGTTCTCAGAGAGTATTACCGGACTATACCAGGCAATATTCGGCACCTCCTGTAGAGAGGCACCCTGCTCATCAAGTCCTTTCTTGACATCCGGCAGTTGGTCTATGACCCGGAGAGTACCTTCGAGAATACCATTTGTTTGCCAACTGTTGTATGTCGCTGTGGTCAGGTCTACATCCGACCAGTCCGGCAGATTGGCAGCCATTGCAGCCTTCGCCAGAAACCTCGTTTCACCTGGAAAGAGGGGACGAAGTTGTGGCGCTGGTGCAGTTGGGTCTATCACAGTCCCACTGATTTTCATCGATTGCAGCGGGACCCCTTCCTGGTCCGCGGGCGGGACAGTCGTATCTTCGACTATGATCGATCCCGGATCGATTCGATCTCGGTCCGCTGCGGAAAACATGAACCTCAAAAAATCTCTCATGGTATTACCACCTCATTCGAATCATCACTGTCAGCAAGACGTGAAGCACCCAGACTGCGAACCCGATACTTGTGTGTCCCTGTTGCGGCTGTTGTGTCGGTGAAAGATTCCACATCAGGCTCAATTACGGCCAACCGATCATATCGATAGCCGTCACTCAGTTTTCGTCGGATTTCGAGCGACCGATAAACATCCTCATTTTTCCAACTAACGACGACGGCCGCCGATGTGGTGTCGTAGGTTGCTGTCACGTTGCTCGGTCCGGTAAGATCACCCAAAGCCCTGGCCGGGAGGTCATCGGATGGACTGCCGAGGATATCGCGGTGAGCGTTACCGCTGGGATCGGCGGGATCAAGAGCGCTCCGCACGGCCGTCAACCGGTAATGGAATATGACCCCGGGCGTCACGTTCTGGATGCTTACCGTGTATCGACCCTGAGCATCCGGGCCGCTGCCGGGGGGCAGGGTGCCCAGATGAGTTGCCGGTTGGTCGAGACCTCGGCGCGCCTCGATCTCGAATCTGACACCGTCAACAGGACCGGCCTGGGTCCAGGTAAGTTGGATCGTCCGCTCGGTTTGTCCGTCCGGAGGGGCGGCCGAGAGTAGATTCGGCTGCGGCGGTCGTCGAACATCGGGCACCCGCACCGGGCCGATCAAGTCGGACCAATGGCCGGGTGTGCCTGAAATGTCTACGGCCCGGATTCGATATAACACTCTTGTCGGTGAGCGTCCGGGTATTCGGTCACGATACTTGTTTAGATACACTTCGTTGCTGCGCATGTCAAACGCGCCGGGTTGAGCCGCGGCCAGTGTGCGAAGGTCAGAATCGGACATGTCAACATGGGCGCCGGTGATGGCTCCTTCCATCGCCCGCCACACTTCGTAGTGTGAAACGCCGCCGACAGCATCCCAGGTGAGTTCGAATTCTGCATCTTCGGCGTAGACCGCCGCCGATGACGCCCAGGTTATGATTGACGGATCAAAGGGAGCGATGGTCGGTGCCACGGGCGGGTCGGTAGAACGTACCGAGATGGCCGCCACGGCAGCGTTGCTTTCGTTGCCGGTGAGGGCCGTCAAGCTGGTATCTGTGGCCGGCAGGTTAGGACTGTAGATATAACCGGCGCCATCCGCCGCCGTTACATGAAGCTCCAGCAGTCCGGCTCTAAACCCGGCCGGGGGTTGCAGATCGACGCCGACAGTATGACCGGGGTAGACGATTACCGGAGATTCCTCCAGATGAGCAACCGGATCGGAAGTTGCTCGCCATGTCGACAGGACTACCAGGCGTTGATCCTGGGCGGATGGTTCTGGAATCCGCCAGCGGTTCGGGCCTGTGGGCACGGCCTCGAATGACGAACGCAGCAGATGGAAATAAAGAGAAACCGGTTCCCCATCAGGCAAGTTGTCGGCGGTCAAGGTCGTCAGTTCGACGACCAAAGGTGACAGGTTGTGAACGGTCGAGACCTTGGCAGGAATCGAGGGCCGTCGTGCATGTCGCGCCACGCGCGTCAGCGCCGTCGCTGGACCGGAGGTGTAGATGACACCAGATGACGGTGTACTGGGCGTTCCACCTGATGACTTGTAAACCGTGATAGTGGCCGGGGAGCCGACAGTATGCGTCTTAATCGAATATCCGCCTCCCGGTGTGACAAGCGGTACTCCCACATATTGATCGGCCGTGCCGGGCAGATCGGCCACGGTCAAGTCCGCGGTGAGACCGTCGATATCGGCCACCGACTCAATGCTCACAGCAACGGCCGACTTGGGAATCCATGAGGTGCTGATTCGGAATTCGGTCGCATCGGGACCGTTGAAATCTTCTCTGGCATGCCACAGAACGTCCAGGTCGGTTTGCACGGTCGGGTTTGTCGAGTTGAAAGTCAGTTGGCTGTCCGACACCAAAGCGACCGACGGTATCGCCGGCGCCATATCATCGAAATGCCGCACCGACGTTTGAGCAGCTCCGGTCGATTTTACGCCCAGGATATTGACGCCGCGCACTCGGTATACATAGTGTCCTTCGTGCGGTGGCCAGGGCATACCGGGACGATCGAGATATTGAGGTACAGTGTCCGAATGCATGGTCAGTTCACCCGGCTCCAGTTCGGTAAAAGCGGCATCCGGGGGCAGCGCCGGTGCGGTCGGCTGCGCCGCCGTCGATCGACCGTGATGGAAACGAGAGAGTTCGTAGAGGACAGCTTCGTGGTGAAGCAGGCGCTCGGGATGAGGCGCCTCCGACCAGGCCAAGCCGGTATACAATGTCGGGCACTTTACTATCATCTGTTCGGTAGGTTTGGGATTGCCATCCGGGTCTTGAGGCGCCATCTCAGCCGGAAAAGCCCAGTAGTCAAAAGAGGCGAAGGCCGGATGTTCAATCAAGCCGGGGCGGCGGTCGGCCTGGGCGTTGGGTGGTGGCGCCACGTAGCAGGGCAGATTGGTCTTAGCCGGGTCGCTCAGAGCCGTGCCTTGGGTAGTGGCCCATTGAGCCTCCACCTGATAGGTTATCTCGCCCTGCAAGTCCACGACGTCATCGGCGCCGAGTCCGAGAAGCACCGCATACTCAAACCGTAAGGCCAGCGCCAAAAGGAAATGCCAGGCGCGGGTGGTGTAATAGTGAGTGACCGCCGCGGAATCACTTCCGGCCAGCAGATTGGCCAACGGTGGAGGATCATTCTGTTGCCAGTAGTTCCAGGCCAGACCGGCGTCTTCTTCGTGAGGATGACCGAGGTGATCGGCGACGATTGAGGTGAGTGGTATTCTCTCGGTGAGCGGTGTGGAAGGATCAACCAACCGGATTAAGGGGAGCAGGAATTCGAGATTGTCCTGCTCAATAGTGGTAAAGTACGGACCCGCGGCGGGACGCCGGGCTTCGGCGTCAGTCTGGAAGTTGCTCCAGGAATTGGTGCTGGGAAGAGTGAACGGACTGCCGTTATTGAGATGCCTCTGGTGTTGGCCATCGACGAGGCGACTGACCAGCCAGCCCTTTAGAGGATAGTGAAGATCGAATCGTGCTCCCCAACGCACACCATACACATGCGTGCTGTCGTCCAATCCCGGTCCGGCATTGCGTCGGCAGGCAATGATATCGATATCACTTGGCGCCACCAGAGTCGGGGGAATCTGAACCTGGGCGGCATTAAAGATACCTGGGCTCATAGCATCACCTCATATTCCACTTCTTCGGCGGCCGTGTCCCCGGCCACCGCATAGGTTTGACCGACACTGCCGATATCTCTGAGCCAGGTCGCTTTAAGCGCCAGCGGCTGTTTCGGCCACGAGTCTCCATCGTGATGCACGACAATCACCCGAGTCTGATCGACATTGGCGATCAAGCGGGTGTTGTTATTATCCAGAGTGACGGTCAGTCGGAGAACGGCATCAAGCGGTTCGGGAGCTTCGATAAGCAGCCCCAGGACCCGATCTTGTGCGATGTTTAAGATGGGGGTGATCTTTGACCGATCGACGTAATTTATCGTGCGAAGCCCGATCCGCCGACAGACGGTATCAAAATCTCCGGCTGTAGCGGCGTCGTCCAGTGTGACATGGGGGATATCGGTGCTCAGGCCACTTGACAACAACTGGGTGAAAGTTTCGAAGGCTGAAGTGGTGAAGCTCCACTCAAATAGCGGGACATCGATGGCATCGTTGCTGACCAACTGCGCGATGTATTGACTGTTTGGCGTCAAGGCGGCATCTACTGAGGCCAGATCGATATCGGCTGTATTGTATCCAATTGAGAAATCCGGTACACCTTCGATGCAGCCGCGTGTTACATTTTCACGATAGACTCTTTCCCACCAGAGTTCCGACAGTCTTTGGGTAACCTCGCCTTCAGATGAGACCACCAGCAATAACACGTTACCTTCGGCATCGCGAATGACATTACCCTGTCCGTCGAGCAGTCGCAAGCGAAGTTGAGCACCCACCGATGTATACAAGAAGGGCACGTAGGCTTCGTGAAAGACAACTTCAAGATCATAGCCGGTGTAGACCGGCCGATTGCCGTTGGATGGATACACTTTCTGCACGTAGTTGATCAGGGCATTGACATATAATGGCGGGCCACTGGTGCGGAACCGGCGTGATTCGACCACCGGTGAGCCGAGCTGTGAATCAACGCTGTTCCCGGGACCCTTGAGTTGCGGCGTATGACTCACTCTTAGTTCATACAACTGGTTGGGCTGAAGAATCTGGGCTTCAGGCGGAACTGTCCACTCTTCATGGGTGGTCAATGTACCGCCGCTCTGGGTGCCGGTGACCCACTGCGACGGGCCGTGGCCCGGTTTGTAGCAAATTCTGGTAAACGTCTTGCCCTTTTCAGGTTTTATTACAATCGATCCCTGCTCATCCTGCTCGGCCGGTTTGGTTTCGGTCGGGCTATCATCGGTGTCGTCAGGGTCGCTGTCATCCGCGCCCGGTGTTTGATCATCGGGGTCGGTTGGTTTTTCATCCGGTGGGTCCTTGTCGGTTGACTGGGCGGAAGGTTTCTCTTTGTCCCATGATCCGCAGTCTTCCCCCCGACGCCGCCGACAGTGACACATCCATACCCACACCAGAAGCAACAAGGCAACCAGCAGCAGTATGGGAAGCAGTACGTGCGGTGGAAGGATACTCGGTATGGGGCGCAGCAACATCAGTAAGGCCAGTACAATTGCCACGGCGGCAGCGAATACCAAGCGGCAGGCGGGTATGCGGCAAAGTCGTTTCCACCACCATCCATCCGGCCTGGCGCCGTTTCCATCATCCGGCTTTGTCACCACCTCGGGGTCCTTCACCGGCCCCGGAGGAATAATAGTCAGCACATCGCCCTCACCCAGCGTTACGCCGCCCTCGTTGTCGCGGCTGTCATCATCGGGGTCACCCACCTCCCAGTGATACAGGGACCCGTCCGGGAGCCAACCATAACCGGGCTCAAGATCGTCCAACGGAAAACAGACAACAGTGTCTTCCGGCTCATCACAGTAATCAATATCGAGTGGTTCGACAAAGCTGCTGCTCGAAGTTCCATCGTGGCCGAACCGTTTCGAGGAGAGCAGGCGCAAGACGGTATTATAATGAGGTGTCTCCCGAGCCCAGGTTCCCCAGAGAGCGATGTTTTCGTCGGCGCCGCCGGGGTCTCGTATAAGCTCCACGTCGTTGAGTACATACCTGGCCGAGTAGTTTGAGCGCTGGCCGATAGTGACAAAACCGTCGTCGGAAAGCGCAACAGCTTCGTTAAAGTCACCGGTGTCATCTTTCATAGACCGGGCGAAATCCAGACTGATCGCACTGTGCGGCTTTATGGTAGGAGTCCCGCCGGCTATCCTGACCAGGCCGGTGTCCAGAGTGACCTGGGAGTTTTCATCCGGTCGGGCCGTGCCGGTAAGATCGGGGGTCCAATGACGCGGTGTTGCCGCCCAGTTGACCAGGGGTGATTCCAGTTGGGGCGGATTCGGTCTTTTCCATTTGAAAGTATGGCTTTTGCAGACATCCCATAACAGGGCAGAAAAACAAGCCCTGGCCCGCAGCCTCACCTCCGTGGGTCGGAAAACGTTCGCTCCCAGATATCCACCCAGTCTGATGCCGACTGAAACGCCTTTGTAACCGGCGCCTATTCGACCTGCAAGTTTAAGCGATCCCTCCCACTGCGATGGGTTCCAGTGGAGTCCCATCTTGCCTTTCGCCGAACCGCGTGCTTCGATCCAGAATCCTTTCCTGGAGTATCGTTCACCGACTTCGACTTTTATCCCGGTCAAGACACCGTCCTCGTCAAGCCTGAACCAGAATCCGGCGCTGAACAACCAGGTGTTGTTAACCTCCAGTACCTGGGCGGAGACGCGCTTACCGTCACTGTTTTCGCCGATCATCAGAAACCAGCCAGGAACACCACTGAAGCTGAAGAAAGCCCGCGCGGCACCGGTTACCTGGAAGAGATGCGGCATTCCCCAGTAGGCCACGATGTCGATGCTTAGTGTGGATTGTCCGGAAGCGTAGACAAGCAGGGCATCCAGGTTTCCCTCACTGGAGGTTGAGAGGTCCGGTTTTGTTTTGAGGAAATTGGCGCGACACTGGAGCAGCAGGGTGATGTCGGGGAAGGCAATTACCAACAGCCCTTTTACATTAAGCGAAAAGCCTTTATCGGCTGTGCCGATGACAATTCCGACACCCATCGCATTTTGCCCTTCGTTCATAGCCCACTTGGACATGTGAGTTATGCCGATAGGGGGTCTGGTGAAAACCTCGTAATAACGTTCATCGGCCGCCAGCCCGGTGTTGATCTGCAGCGCCATGTTGGCGGTGATAAGCCCCTGGAAACCGTAGATAGACAAACCAGTCTGGGCAATGGGAATACCGGTGGGGAGGAGACGGGCGTCTGCGAAAAGATAAAGGAAGGCGAAATCGTCAGCTTGATTGTAACCGATGATGATACCGACATCGATGGCCATATCGAGAGCGTAGAGTTCGAGGGCGCCCTGGCCGCGGAACTCAATAACGCCGGCTTCATTCTTGAAGGCGACTTCGATGCCGGCAGAAAAGGCACCGGCCACGGCAAACTGGACACCGATGCCTTCAAAACTAACCGATGGGTTGCCGCCCGCTGACGGGTCCCACTCAATGGTAAGCCCTTCAACCGATGCCCCGGCCGGTACGCCTTCGACAAGATTCACTTCGGCCGACAGAGCGATCAGCAGGCTCGTTTGGCTTGACTCGCCGCGAGCAAAACGGAATTTGGCGATGGTCAGTCGAACAAAATACCACTGCACTACAAGCGGGCTTGCGAAAGTGATTCCGGCGCCTTCGGGAAGCAATAACTCACCGTTTGAATTGATGCCGATTTCGTCGAAGGTGATTTCGGGCCAGGTGGCGCCATCAAGCAGTATCTTCAACCCACCGGACATGTAAATCTCATAGATGCCGCCATTACGAGCCACGCGCGCCGAGTTGATGGCGAAATCCGCAACGTTGGGATAACCAATAGTCACCAAAGAGGCGGCGCCACCGCCGGCTTCCGGCGGCTGTACAGCCGACAAAGCGGCCGAAAAGTTTCCATTGGCGTTGAATGAAACGTCGAGACCGATCCACTTTTCGTTGCCGCCTTCGTCAAAGGTGTCGAGGTGAATATCAACAGCCAGGGCCGCCTCAATCAACGCATTCTGGACAATGTCCAGCCCGAATCTTTTGAAGCGCAGCGGATATCCAAGGAATCTGCCGGAAACAGGATTGGCCAGGTCGGCCGAAAGCACCTCGCACTTGCCGGTAAAGCCGGTACTGCCGATGGCGGCATTGGCTATGGCGATCTGAAGGTCGGCGCCGGGATCGGTGTTCAGGTACTCGGCGGGAATGGTCACGGCGAGCAACTCTATGGCAACACCCTGAAAATCCTCGTGATCGACCAGGAACTCAGGGAGATCGAATATGCCGAACACTGGCCGAATGTCCTGAGCCTCGACAATGATGCCGGTTCCGCAGAGGTAGGCAGGGTCCAGGCTCGGCCCGGTGGCGTTTTCGATTGTGATCCCGTCGGGTGAGAAGCCAACATCACCGGTAATGGTAACTTCGGCCGGTCCATTACTGTTGACATCTTTCAAGACGCTTTCGTCAAACCTGAGACCAAAGGTGAGATCATCGAGGGTTATCGAAAAGTCCGGGCCGATCACCATTATCGCCGCGACAGTCGACCACTCCGTTCCGGCCGAGGCGAGGACCAACGAGAACAGATCGCAGCCGGGAATTCTCAGTTCGAGTGCACCCTCCCAGGCTAATCGTATCTCGATGACGAGGTTGTCTCCGTCGTCCGAAAGTACCGCCTCGGTGTAATACAGGTTGTCGAAGACAGCAGCAAGTTGATCCAGCGGGAGATAATCAGAAAGCGGGAAATCTGCTTGTTCGATTATCTCAGAAAGCGGGATAAGAGCCCGTTTATCCAGTGAATATGCCACAACAACTCCGGGCTCGGCGCCCTTGGCGATTAATTCGATCGACTAGTTTTTATAGAGACTCAACAGCCTGATGATTGAGCAAAAAATGTCGCACTGCGCCAGCCGTTACCATCAGGTACCTTTTGCCATGATCCACTCAACACCACTTCTGTGGGGGGTGGACAAAGTATCGGCTCCTCTGGCCTGATACGCGGATGCCGAAACATATATTCGCCCTCATAGCCTGTCAAGGTGATTCTACAGACCAAGCGTTCCAACCACGGTCTTTTTCAGACAGTCTGAAAAGGCAGGTGGCTGTCCGTTAATGGGTCGTTCAGTGCACCCAGGGGTGCTCCCACCCCCGGTGAAGCGAGTCAATGCCAATGGCTTACGCCGCGGCGGTTCAGAAACCAACAAAGCCCGGGTTGCATTAATACTGTGCTGCATATCAACCGACCTGTAAAATGAGAGTGGAGAGTCTTCGTCCATTATCTTGTATGATAGATACAACTGGGTATCCTATCCACGAGGACGGAAAACGAGAATATGACCAACTCATCCGGCGATGCAACACTCAAAAACTCGGCCTCTCCAGGACACGGTGGCCAGATTAACCGAAAACCTGGTCCGGCGCTGCCGGTTGGACGACGACCAGATCCTTCGAATCAATCAATCGTTCGAGCGCGCCTGCACCGTTCCGTATCGACTACGGGCACGGGGGCGGTGCATCACCGCCGGTGAACATGTAGTCAACGAAATAGACCAAATCGGAGATATCGACTTCGCCAAGGCCGTCGATACTCGCATCATAATAACAGTATGGTTCGATTCCGCCGCTGAACATGTAATCGACCATGTGCACAAGGTCCGAAATGTCAACAGACCCGCTGTGGTCAAGGTCGGCCCTCAGTTCGCAACAGGCCGAGGGAGAGGTGGCGTGTATTTGATCCAGGACATTATGAAGTCCGGCATGACCTTCCCTCGAATACAAGTAGGCGGCACGATATCTGAGAGTCTTTCCCGCCTGTAGCGAATCCATAGCAAAGGTGATTAGGTGGCTCAGACCTCCATCATGATTTGGAACCTGTATGCCATCTTCGGTCATCTCCATCTGGCGATACATGTGACCGGGGTTGTAATATACGCCGGGATAGGAGTGTGTAATCAGCCGTACATTACGGGGCGGGTCGTCCAACGCCGCCAAACCGGTTACGATTGAATCTCCAGTGTTCTGCGGAACCCAGGGAATAGTAATCATGTGGTTCGCACTATCTATCAAGTAAGGGATTGTGTCGCCGGTGCCTTCATAGCTTGGATTGAGAATGTAACCGTGGATTCCAGAGAGTACAGGTTGCGGTTCGGGGCAATCGGATGTTAGAGTGTACTCGACAGTTATATATGTCCCGCAATAGCCGATCGGCATTCCTCCCGTCTCATACTGATAACGAAAAGTACCTTTGATTCTACCATCATTACTGGCGAAGGCGCCGGATACAAGGGAGTCTGAGTTGATTGCCTCCTCGTACTCAAGTTCTTGCACCGGGACCAGGTTTGGCTCAGGATATTGGTGAAGTAAGAGATAATTTGAAGTGAATCCTTGATACATAATCGTGTCGACACCAACAACGGTCATAACGATAAACGCTAAGTTACCCTTGAATAAGTGACCCCTATAGCCTATGTATCCTCCGTAGTCGAAGAGCGAAAACAGCCTTTCCAGTCCGCCCCGGTTGGTCGGCCGAATCTCAAAACAGTTTGTTGGCGTTATAACAGCAGTATCGTGATCCAGCACCGTCGTAGGGGCGCCAAGAAGCAGCTCAATCGGTACGAGTATTTCAGGCGTGATGATCGACGAAGTTGTGATTTCCAGTGTATCTCTAATAGTCCCGATGTCGCACGGATCCGTGATTTCTGTGGCGTCAAAGTACAGGTCTATTGATACAGGATTTGATATTGAAGTTGTGACTGGAAGAGTCGTACCTATTTCCACATGCCCCTGAGAACTCTCTATATCGGTAATCGTAATCGTCTCAGTTGTGCGGTTTTGAAGTGTAATGACTGTGTCCCATAATTCACCATGAACAAGTACGCCTCCATCGATCTCCGAGGGAAACACCAACACTGAGCCGAAACCTACCGAATCAAGCGCCGCCACGACAGCATCAAACTCCGGACTTGTCGATCCGTACAAATCGTCCGCCGCAGTCGTGAGCATGAGTGCCCAAAAATCAAAGCTCGAAGAAGGTGTCAGATAAACCGTCAAAGTACGATACCAGATTTCCGCCGCCGACTCACGACCGATTGTACTGGCTACCAGGTATCCGACCCGATTGGGAATACCGGAATTAAAGTGAACGCCGCCATTGTCGATGCCTATCGGCATGTCTACAAACTCACTCAGATGAGCCGGTTGCACACCACCGAATTCAAAGGGATATCCGTATCCTAAGTGCGGATTCTCCATATTGCGTAAATATCCGGGATCGGCCAGGACGGTCTGATCACCCATCAGCCAGTTAGTACCGTCGATCATATTACCGAAGAAGTCGGAAAAAGACTCGTTCAGAGCGCCCGATTCAAAGGTGTAAATAAGGCCGGCTGAGAAATGAGTGACGCCGTGCGTGAATTCATGACCGACGATATCGGGATCAGCGTGGAATTCACGAAATTTCTCACCGTCACCGTCACCAAAGCCGATATAGGGATCACCCAGCTCAGTAAGTGTGAAGAAGGCGTTGTTGTAGTCGGCAGAATCAAAAAAACTCACGCGGACTGTGCCACCTGAACCATCCCAGCTGTTTAAGCCAAACCGATCATAAAAGTACTCAAAAGATTGTTCGGTCCAGTAGTGACAGGAAACGGCTGCTTTCAAAACATCATTGTCGTCGAATATTCCATCCTGATTGGGATCAATAACCGGATCGCTGCCGGACAAAATCTCTTTGTAAGTAACAATCACTCCGTTGAGGTCATCCACCGGTGGTGTGAACATTGATCGAGAACCATCAATCATTGATATGTCGCTACCAATCTGGTAAGCGTGGAACTCTCGGTTCACATTCCACAAATCCGGACCCGAACTCAGGACAGGACCGTCGGAACACAGGGCATTATGCTTGTGTAAGAATTGACCGCTGTGTGCATCGACGAATACCACCCACTCAAAAGGAATGCTCTTGCCGGTAACCGTCACCTGCCAGGCAAGATGAGGTGAGTTTTCTTCCGGGACAATCAGTAACCGCTGGTTAGTCACGATCTCCTGCGGTGGTTGCTGGTCGGTCAAATGCTCTACTGCGACGACAGCCGCGTCCGAGGCTGTGACGTTCGGTTTGATGTCAATGTCCGGAGAAGGTATAGTCTGCCCGGCAACCATATAGATGTCGTCATCCCGGCCAAAATGGAAAATCTTTTGACAACCCCAAACTTCGATGCCCTGGTAGGTCTGATTGAAACGCAGATGGGATAAACCGAGTTGGTCGGTTGTTTCCGTTACCAGTTCAAGCTCGTTATTGACGTTGAACAGCCTGAAGACCGACGGAAGTTCCCGGGCGAGTTTCTTGGCTCTCTCTTCTCTTGATAGCCCTCGCTCGGCCGGGAAATCCCCAATCAACACTTCGGCTGTCTGGCTATGAGGATTCATAACTACGGTATGCACGTTTCCGGATTGAGGAGATTCGGAGTACAAGCTGATACGCTCGCGACCAACCGCCTCCATCGAGATAAGGGTGAGGGCCAGGGCTGCAAAAACATAGGTGTGTTTCAATTTGATCCTCTCTCTGTCTGCGAATTCGAAGAACTTCATCACTATAAAGCCAAGCCGAAAAGTCTCACATAGTTGTCAGGACAAACCTCTTCTCGTAGTAGTAGTCGATACGGTCTCGAATTCCTTACAAGTATAATCAAAAGGCAGGATTCGGGTATCTTTATTCTCAAGGCTCCGGTTTTCAGTCGGTTATTGACGTTGGTTGATAGTCGTATCAGACGGCGCGGGGTTGTATCGGGGTCAATCGATCAATCTTAAGGCGATCGGTGATTGTATGTTGATTTGCTTTGGAACTGCCGGAAGGCTTCAGTGTCGGCCTTGTTGTCATCGATAATGAAGATGGTACAGACAAAGTAGGCTATCGCTAATTGAACTACAATTACCGAAAGGTTTTGACGACGTGCAGTAATCGTACTATACTTGAATGTAATCATGAACTTCCGACCTGCCATAAAAACCGATCTAAAAACCGTTATGACATGGATACCGGATGCAGAGAGTTGTCTGGTTTGGGCGGGGCCTAAAGTCAGATTCCCTTTGGAATTGGAACAGTTATACCAGGCTATCGAGTTTGAGAAGACTCGGACATATTCTCTGTATGATAATAGAGAAATACTCGCACTGGGTCAGATCAGACTATTTGAAAGTGACCGGGGACACTTATCGAGAATAGTCGTCAAGCCGTCATCGCGGGGCAAAGGTATCGGACGAATCTTCTGCCAGGAATTAATCAACGAAGCCAGGAAGCTCAACTGCCAAACAATTTCATTAAATGTCGTCAAAGAGAACTCTATTGCGATAAGCCTATATACAAAACTGGGGTTTATAGTACCATCCAAACAGCCGGATGATGTCAGAATCAGAAAAAACATCGTCCGCATGGAGCTTGGGTAGTTCTATCCTTGTCAAAATACCGTTCCTCGCTTCCTGTTGTTTGGATTCTCGGACGGCACTATACTGAGACTGACCAAAGAGATTCATAACTTGAGGAGTAATACACATGAAAAGAACCAACCTTGCATTTCTAATCGCTCTGTTGGCATTGTCGGCTATGGCTCTCACGCCCTGTCTTGCCGATTCGGACCAGAAGCCCACCCAGAATGACGCTGGTTCAAAAGAGTTCCAAACTCAATTGGATGAAGTTGATGATCACCTTGTTATCCTCTGGACGAGTGGTGACAAAGAAGTAGCCATCAAAATGGTATTCATGTACGCATTCAATGCTAAGAAAAATGGATGGTGGGAAGAGATCACATTCATAGTCTGGGGGCCTTCCTCGAAACTGACCTCCGAAGACTCCGACATCCAGGATTATATAAAGAAGATGCTTGGTGAAGGCATAGATATAAAAGCATGCAAAGCGTGCGCCGACTTGTACGGGGTATCTGACACACTGGCATCTATTGGAATCGAAGTCAAGTATATGGGTACGGATCTAACCGCGTTCCTGAAATCCGGTACTAAACTGATGACGTTCTAGCGTTGCGAGTTCTGTCAGGATCGGTCCCTTTAGTATTTCTTAAGCCGGAGAATCGGCGAGAGTCACAGCATACGCGGTCGATTCGGCTGTCATGTACATCTCGGCGTAAATGTCGACTTCTGTCGGTGTTCTATGCCTGTACGCGAATCGACTGCAGTGTAGTTGTGTTTGTTAACGGATGTGTGACAAGAAAGCGGGGTCTGCGAGACGAGTTCCGCAGCTGGGTTATCGAGAATTCGGCGGCCCGATCCGCAGCAAGACCAACTTCCGCCAGTTAGACGAGCTTACTCCTGGCTCCCCGACTGGGTGCTGCTTACCGAACGATCGCGGTGGTTTGACTGTAGGGTTCCGCCACTATAACCGTTGAAAATCACCACACCCATCCCTCTGCGCATGCCCTTAGCGTTCAACGACAATCATAACGGACCACTTAAGAAGGTGTAGGGTTTCCCTACATATCAAATGGGCACAGGGAGAATCGCGGTTTTGGCTGGCGGTCCGTAACTCTTCTTAACACATTGTAGTATACCGCATTATGTCATAGTCGTGGGGCCAGCCGGTTGTCTGGCACACCTTCTGCTATTGAGTTTCATGTGAATACAATCACAAGGACGTAGCAGACTTGCTGATTGCGAGAGGTTTGGACAATGCGGTTAAACAGGTGACACCTTATGAACATTGGAAGAAGAGATTTTCTCAAACTGGGGGCAACCGCCTCGTGCATGGCCGGTCTGGCCGGTGGCGCCGAGGCCACCGAGGAGTTTGACGGCTGGCCCGACAGTCTTGGCATGCTGGTCGACACCACTATTTGTATCGGGTCCAACTGTCGGCGATGCGAAGAGGCATGCAAGAAGGTGAACGATCTCAGCCTTACCGATTTGGATCTATCCGACGACTCGGTGTTCGACAATCAGCGACGCACCGACTCCGACAACTTCACGGTGGTCAACCGGTTTGACAATCCCAATGATCCCGACAAGCCGATTTTTGTCAAGCGGCAGTGTATGCATTGCGCCGAACCGGCCTGCGCCTCAGCCTGCCTGGTGCGAGCCTTTACCAAGTCGCCGGAGGGAGCGGTGGTATACAACCCGGATGTGTGTATCGGGTGTCGCTACTGTATGGTTGCATGTCCCTTCTATGCTCCAGCGTATGATTACTTCGATGCCGCCTCGCCGGAGGTGCGCAAGTGCACCATGTGTCATGATCGAATCAAAGAGGGCAGGAAACCGGCCTGCGCCGAGATTTGTCCCAAAGAAGCCATTACCTTTGGCAAGCGTAGCGATCTGATCAAATTGGCACGTGACAAGATCCGAAACCACCCAGATCGATATCAGGATCATATCTATGGCGAGAACGAAGTGGGCGGAACCAGTTGGCTCTACTTAGCCGGTGTCGATTTCGCAAACCTCGGATTCGATACGAACTTGGGTAACACAGAGTACCCACTTCTGACACGAGGCTTCCTCAGCGCCGTACCCCTGGTGTTGACCATCTGGCCGGTGCTACTGGTTGGGCTTTACCGCGCGACAAAAGAACGAGGCAATCCGGCCGGTCAAGATGGCGACACCAATGAAGAAAGGGCAGCATGATGGCGCGCACTTTGGATCAAACTCCCTCAACTCATCAGTTCGACAGTGACCTCCTGTTGGGGCATACATGGAAGTCGTATCTCAAGGGTCTGATCACGCCGTTCAATGTGATTGCGGCAATGATAATGGCCGTCGGCATCCCGTTGACGATCATCCGATTCACTCAAGGGATAGGTGCTGTCAGCAATTTGAACGACACGAATCCGTGGGGTTTGTGGATCGGTGTCGATGTACTCTCCGGTGTAGCCTTGGCCGCGGGTGGGTTTACAATCGGAACGGCCGTCTACCTGTTTGGAATGAAGAAGTACCATCCGGTTGTCAGACCAGCTATACTGACGGGCTTTCTCGGATACTTTTTTGTAATCGTCGGACTTTGTTTCGACCTGGGGCGACCATGGCGACTGCCGTACCCGATGTTCGTCTCCTATGGCGTAACCTCGGTCATGTTCCTGGTCGGCTGGCATGTGGCTACGTATTTAACTGTGCAATTCATGGAGTTCTCTCCGGCCGTTTTTGAAGCGCTCGGTTGGCGCAATATCCGAAAGTGGGCTGTCCGTTTGACCATTGGCGCCACCATTGCTGGAGTCATTCTGTCGACGCTGCATCAGTCGGCCCTCGGTGCTCTTTTCCTGATGGCGCCGTCGAAACTGCATCCGCTTTGGTATACACCCTACCTGCCCATTTTCTTTTTTATCTCAGCCATCGCGGCCGGATTGACGATGGTGATATTCGAAGGGATGCTTTCCCATCGGGTTTTCAGCCATCAGATCGATGCCAACGATCACCACAATTTTGATGACATCACCGTAGGGTTGGGCAAAGGAGCCGCCGCCGTGTTGTTCACCTATTTCTGTCTCAAGTGGGTAGGTGTGGCCCACCACCATACTTGGTCTCTGCTCGGAACGCCACTGGGCTATTGGTTCCTGCTGGAGGTGGTCGGATTTGTGCTGGGTCCCTGCCTGTTACTTACGTGGGCGGTAAGGAGGAGCAGTGCCAGAGCGGTCAGGGTGGGTGCAACCTGGGCGGTGCTGGGTATCCTCTTCAACCGGATCAATGTCTCCATGGTGGCCATGAACTGGCAGTCTTCCGACCGTTATGTCCCAAGCTGGATGGAAATTGCAATTACAGTCACGGTAATCACGGCCGGTCTGCTCGTGTTCAGATTCATAGTCAATCGAACACCCACATTGTATCGGCACCCGGCTTTTGTCAACGAACCCGATCACTGAGGACGATGGTATGTATACACTGCAAGATTTTCTGACGATGACCAAGGGCCAGGAGTACCTGATGGCGATAGGCGCCATGGTGCTGTTTACCCTGTTCTGGCTTCTATTAAGTGGGAAAGCGAGCAAGAAACAAGGCACGGAGCAATCGAAATGAGATTAGAAACACAAAGATCCTTACTGGTGACCTTTCATATAGCCCTGGCCGTTGCCGTCATTTTCGCCGCCGTGGCCAAGTCGGCCACGATGGGAGAAATCTCACGACCACCCTGTAGTGACTGTCACCTGTGCGCCAATCCGACCATGGACAATCCATGTCTCAAGAGCTGTATGCGTTCCTCGCACCGAACCGTATCGACGCACAAGCCGACCGAAGGACCGGGGTTAATCGTTCTCGGCACGCGTGGTAACCTATACGAGCCGGTCCGGTTTGATCACAGTATCCATGCCAACATGGGCGACATGAATGGTGGTTGCTCCAACTGCCATCATTATTCACCGAAGGGGAAGTTCCCGCCGTGTCGCGATTGTCACTCGCAGCCGCAGACAATGGGCCAGCCTGGCCTGAAGGGTGCCTATCACCGGCAGTGCATGGGCTGTCACCGTGACTGGAGTCACAGCACCGCTTGTGCCAATTGCCATGCACCGCTCGGTTCGGTGTCAAGCGGCTTGTCGCAAGCCGGAGCGAGAATGTCGGACATCGATCAACACACTATCATCAAACCAGCCAAACGGGTCTATCACACACCATACACCGAAGGCGCGACGGTGACTTTCTATCACAATGAACACGTGGACCTATTTGGCCTGGAGTGTACCAGTTGTCATCAAAGAGAGTCATGCGGCTATTGTCACGACCGTGCCGCGACTACCGCTGCGAAAAAGACCGAAGAAGAGATTCATGCCATTTGCAATGATTGCCACCAAGGGGATAGTTGTGACAAGTGTCACGGTGACAAAGAAAAGCCACCGTTTCAGCACGACCCGGCCCACTGGCGACTGGGAGAGTATCACCGCCAGCTGGACTGCGCCTCCTGCCACCCAACCGGGAAGCGGATTTCACAGATGAATGCTGATTGCAACAGCTGTCACGAAGGGTGGGATTCGGAAAACTTCGTGCACGCTGTTACCGGGTTGAAACTCGACGAAAACCATGTCGATCTGGACTGTGGCGACTGCCATGTCGATCGACGGTTTCATGATATTCCGGACTGCACCGGCTGTCACGATGATGATCGGGCAGCCAAAACCAATCCACCAGGGACACGATTAAACCTGACTGCGTCCAGTGGATTTACCAACGATGCAAAGGAGGTATTCTAATGTGTATCCTGCTTATGTTCTTGACGTTCATGGGCGCCGCTCTGTTCATCCCGGAATCAAATGGGAAGCATAGCGAGGCATAGCGATGGTACTCTTATTGGTACTGGCCTTCATTGTGGCGCTGGTCGGTCTATCCTTGTTGGGAAGGCTCCTGAAGAGGATGAAAAAACCAGCGACAGTCCCTGGGTCGGTCAGAGTGCCCGCCACTGTTTTCCCGGAGGACTATCTGTTCAGTCCCGGTCACCTGTGGCTGGATAGAGAGTCTCCGGGAAGAACAAGAATCGGGGTGGATGAGTTGGTTGCAAGTTTCTTCTATCAGCCTGACAATATCCACCTGATGAAACCGGGTGATACTATTACCATAGGCGATACCATGGCAATTCTTCGCAAAGGTGACAAGGAATTGTATTTAACGTCGCCGGTTTCCGGAACTGTGGTTCAGACACATTCAGTGTTTGCGGATGCTCCGGAGACGCTCACGATCGACCCGTACAAGCTCGGATGGATCTACGTGGTGAAACCACAGAGGCTGGACAGAGCGGGTGAAGGTCTCAGGAAAGGAAAGGCGGCTCGCCAATGGATGACCGCCGAGATGGCTCGGTTAAGGGAGTTTGTGCTGAGATGCCGACCACAACCGGTGCTGCAATCTAATACCCTCTCTGATGGAGGGAGGTTGATTGAGGGATACATCGATCAGATGGATCAAGCCGCAATCGAGATGTTTGAACGAGAGTTTCTTTCGATCTCACGGCGGACAGGTTAGCATCGGATCAATGCGGGTCCTCAGGTCTTTCAATCGGATAGCATGCCGATCGCCAGTCGCCAAGGTTGACGGAGTCAAATGAGTAGTTGGGTCGCTCCAAACCCACAAGCTCGGAGGTTCGGATAAATGAAACAGAGCACATCAACAGGTGGCAATCGGCCACCAGAGAAAAAGGAGAAACGGTGTATCTGGATGACTGCCGGCGTGATCTCGTTCAAGCTCTGTCCCCTGGAGTATGATTGTGAGCTTTGCGAGTTTGACATCGTAATGCGCAAGCAGCAAAGTGAAAGCAATCCGCAAGGTCCACCACCGCCATGACATCCATCGCACGATCCTGCTGTTCTCGTCTTCATGCTTATCGTGCCGAAGGAGGTCTCCATGCCCGATACCATCATCGAACGATCGTCGTTCATGCCCACCGGAAGCAGCCCTCGAAGGTCGCCTAACTCCATGTCGCCCTTATGGATAATTATGGTTTGTTTTATCCGCATTAGGTCCGGTTGCGCTTGTTTATTTTGATTTCATAGTTATCTTGCAACTACCTGAACGGACTGTTGGGTCTGAGTAAATATGTCGCTGGGACTGAAATTATACATCTCGCTGTTCTTGGTGATGTTCATCGGCCTGAGTGTCTTCACCGTCCTCACCATCACTGATCAAAAGCAAGACATGTTGCAACTGGTTCGGCAAAGCGCAATTCGCACCACCGAACTCATCGAGAGTTCTATCCACTACAGTATGTTGATAAATCGAAAAGAAGATATTGATCAAATCTTCAAGAATTTCGAGACGATGTCCGGGTTTGAAGTGATTCGGATCTACGACAAAACGGGCAGGATCATCTTTACTACTCGACCGGACGAAAAGGATGGTCAAGTAGCCATTACATCAAGGGCGTGTCAGGTTTGTCATCAGGCGACGAAGCCGTTGAAATCGGTGGGGACAACGCAACGCCAACGTATTGTCAGGGCCGCCGAGGGCGGTCACGATGTTCTCGCTCTGACGCAACCGATCAATAACGAACCGTCCTGCGCAATCGTTGGGTGCCATGTTTCACTTGAGGAGCGAACCGTGCTCGGGGTCCTTGATGTACAGATGTCACTGGAAACAGTTTACGCCAATCTGGCCAGGAACCAGCGTCAGACAGTAATCGTATCGGTCATCCTGGTCCTAATCGTTCTTACCGTTGTTGGTGTACTCATCTACAGTTTGATACTTGTTCCCGTGCGTACTCTCAGCCAGGGGACCAAGGCTATTGCGAAAGGTGATCTGAGTTACAAGATACCCATAAGGTCTGCCGATGAGATCGGTGAACTGGCCAGCTCGTTCAACAGAATGACCGAGGAACTCAGGAAAGCCCACGACGAAATTACCGAATGGTCGGCGACGCTTCAGGAGAAGGTCGATCAGAAAACCGAGGAACTGCAGCAAATCCAGACTCATCTGGCCCAGGTGGAGAAAATGGCCTCGCTGGGCAAACTGGCGGCGACAGTGGCCCACGAACTGAACAACCCGTTGGAGGGTATTCTGACATATACGCGTCTGACACGGAAACGTCTGGCTGAGAGAAGAATCACGCCGGAGTTGCTTTCGTCGATCGAAGGGGATTTGTCAATAGTCTGTGAAGAGACACTGCGCAGCGGCAGTATTGTCAAGAACCTCCTTCTGTTTTCCAAAAGGGAGATGCGAGAGTTTGCATCGCGGGACGTGAAACACATTGTTGAACACGGCCTTCAGTTAGTGCAGCATCATCTGGAGTTGAATGAGATCACGCTGGTCACGGTGTTCTCTGACGAGCCGATCGAGGCAGTCTGCGATCGAAATCAACTTCAACAGGCGCTGCTGGCCCTCTTTATGAACGCCGTCGAGGCTATGCCCCAGGGAGGACACCTTACAGTTGGCGTGCTCGAACTGAAAGACTCAGTTAGGATTTCGATTCAGGATACCGGGTGCGGGATTCCAACGGAGTTTCTTGCTCACATATTCGAACCATTCTACAGCGGCAAAAAGGGAGGCAGGGGTGTTGGGTTGGGGTTGTCGGTCGCATATGGTATTATTGAAGCACATAGCGGCCGTATCGAGGTAGAGTCCACTGTGAACCAGGGCAGCACCTTTACCGTCGAGATACCAAAACGGCTCCCCGCCGACAATAGCGCGGCCGAGTCAATATCGGCATCAGGACAAATAGAAGGAGACAGACGTGGGTCATAATAAGAACGGCCAGTCGTTGAGTATCTTGATAGTAGATGACGAACATAGTGTTCGCGATTCTCTCACCAAGTGGTTCAAGGAATTCGGCTACACTGTCGAGGCGGCGTCTGATGCTACGAAGACGCTGCAGAAACTGAGGCGGGGGCGATGGGACATCGCGCTTTTGGACGTCAAACTTCCCGGCATGGATGGCATAGAGCTGAACCGCAAGCTAAAGGAGATTGATCCGGACCTCACCACTATTATGATAACCGCCTATGCCTCGGTGGACACCGCCGTCAAGTCGCTCAAAGATGGTGCAGATGACTACGTGACAAAGCCGATAGACCCCGATTACCTGGTTCATCTGGTCAGCCGAATAGGTGATCGCAAGCGGCTCCAGACAGAAAACGTGCAACTCAAGGAACGCATCCAGGAGTTGTATGAGTACGACCAGATCATAGGTGATAGCCCGGCCATCCATCGTGTCCACGAATTGGTCCGAGCGGTGGCGCCTACCGACACGACGGTGATGATCAGGGGAGAAAGCGGTACCGGCAAAGAACTAATTGCCCGATCAATTCACTCGGCCTCGCCGCGAAGGTTCTTCCCTATCATCACGATAAACTGTGGAGGGCTGACACCCGGTCTCACCGAGAGTGAGTTTTTTGGACATGAGAAAGGGGCATTCACCGGCGCCGTTTATCGTCGTAAGGGGAAACTGGAAATGGCCAATACCGGTACGGTCTTCCTTGACGAGATCGGTAACATTGACGCCAAGACGCAGTCGGATCTGCTCCGTGTTATTGAGACTAAACAGTTTACCCGGGTCGGCGGTAACGAGATTATCAATGTAGACTTCCGCCTGATCTGTGCCACCAATAGCAATCTTGAGCACGCTGTGGAGAAGGGAGAGTTTAGAGAAGATCTGTACTATCGTTTGAATGTCTTTTCTGTTCAGGTGCCGCCGCTCAGAGAGAGACGATCGGACATCCCGATACTGGCCAATCACTTTCTCAAGAAACTGGCCTCCAGCATGAACAAAGCGGTCAGCGGTTTCTCTGAGGATGCCCTTACCTTACTTACTAATCATGATTGGCCGGGGAATGTCAGGGAACTTCACAACGCTATCGAGCGTGCAGTCGTGGTGGCCGAAGGACCTAAAGTCGCAGGCGCATGCCTGCCGATTCTCAATGGGAAATCAGACACGCGGCAGGGCATGAGCATGGAATCGGTAGAGAGAATCCACATACAAAAAGTGTTGGATCAATCTGCGGGAAACGTCACTCATGCAGCGGACATTCTTCAGATAGATAGGACGACACTGTACCATAAGATCGAAAAATACGGACTGCGCAGATAAGAGTGACAATTCAAATTGTTCCATTACGATTCGAGGATGCATCCCTACTGGAGGCAGTTTCTGCGGCCTTGAAGGAAGTTCTGGGAGCGAAGGTGGCGATTGCCCAAAACGGTTTTTCCTTGGAAGAGGGGCGGGATCGATTTAGAAACCAGGTCGATTCCACTTGGGTTCTCTCGCACCTTTTGGAAACATATCCGAAGTGTATCGACAAGGTCTTAGGGATCACCGAGCAGGATCTCTTTATACCGGTTCTGACATACGTGTTCGGTGAAGCTGAGCTTGGCGGCCGAGTAGCGGTTGTATCGTCGCACCGTTTTCGAGACGAATTGTATGGGCTACCGGCTGAACCACAGAAGATGCGTGACAGACTCATAACGGAATCATTGCACGAACTGGGCCACACCTTCGGCCTGACCCACTGTCATAGCACCGAGTGCGTAATGCGCACCAGCTGTTGTGCTGAGGAAATCGACTTCAAACCCGCCAGGTTCTGCTCACCCTGCTCAGAACGCCTGCGAAGGGCAAGCACATAGTCTCTCTGTAGTGAGACACGATCCCGACCAGCCATAATAATCCTAAGATGTAACCATTGTCTGTGATACATCTAACTTATGGATAAACCAGAAGATATGGAAAACGCGGGGTTGGTTACACGAATTTCGCAACTTTGTGATGTATGAGCAAGTAACCTCCTATGGTAGCCTCCTGGCAATTCTGTGAAGCGGAAAGCCCGGCCTCCCCTGGAGCCTTCAGATACCTAAGGCTGGCCGCGACCGACAGAGCCCTTGAACAGACAACCTCGCGAGAAGAGATATTGGTCCGGTTAAAGGCAAAGTCCTCAGGGCGAGTGGCCTGGTGAATGAACAATCTTCATTTGGAGGGCTCCAAGCTTTACAGTCTTTCCCGCGTTAAGATAAACATCGAGTTCACCCAACATCACGGTAAGACTTAGCCAGGCGCCTGTCTATGCTTACGGCTCCGTGAGGCCAGTATCGCAAGGGTGCCGTTGAGGATAAACACATAGGCAACGAAAGCGGTATTCTCAAAGTTGTAGGTTTGAACCGACAGAAAGCACATTCCGAAGCCGAATGTGCTGATGGCATAGGCAATCCAACTCTCGGAATGAGGAAGGCGATACGACTTGATAAGCGTCGGTATGCCCGCCAGCATATCGGCCAGTAGCGAGAACAGTAGGGCCAAGTTCGGATTGCCGGTAATTGCCCAGAGGATGATGCCGATGATAGCCGCTGCCATCAGGTAGTAATCGCGCGCTTCACTCTTCCAATAGGCTTTCCTGTTGAAGAAAGATGCAGTGACGATAAGCAACGGCGTGAAGCCGGCGACAAACGATGTCCACGATAAACTCTCGACGCCCTGCGCCCTTTGCGCCACAAATATGACCATAGGCCGGATACTCCAAAGCCATTTGTAACACCGCTTGCTCAGTCACCGGTGCTACTCGATTCTTCACACACGGTTTGCGGCGAGTCTTCTCTTTCAGCCCCTCTAAACCTTGACTCTCGTAGGCCTTCTTGATATCGTAAAAGTGCTGGCGGGAACAGCCGCTAATACGGCAAGCTTCGGATACGTTCTGAAGGTATTCCCCCAGCTCCAGAAGGGTAAGTTTCTTCTGGACGAGCTTCTGTTGAGTGGTCATAATTATCTCCTTGTTTGGTTAACTCAGAGATAAATGACCACTCACTTTATTATGCAAGTGTCAATTCAAGTTCGTCCCGGTACAATTATAGCTTCTCTTTAGGAATGCCCTTCGGCTGTTTATCCTGTTTCTCTCGCGCTTTCTGCGCGTCTTTGCTTTCCTTTTGCTTCCTACTTTTGCATCTGTCTTTTCTTCCACCTTTGTCACCCTAGAGCGACCCCTTTCGGAAAGGTTCATTGCACATTACGTACATCTTGTTACACCGATTTAGAGGAAAGATCCTTCCATACATTACATCTAATTGACAGGTTCGTGGGGGTAGATCGACTGGCGCTTCTGAAAGGACAGTATGTCGGGTTTTTGAATTACACCCGCGTCGATATTTATTGCCCGTCGTATGGTCTCAATCTCCTGCCACCTCTCACGTCCCGCGACCACATCCGGCAGATGCACGATGAGAGCGGCGGAAATAGATCGAGAGGCGCTTTCCCAGAGATAGCTTGGTGTATGATCCACCGCATAGTAATCTGCCTGTCCTATCTTAAACATTGGGTCCCTAAACGTAGTTGGCTTGGCAAAATAGAATCCCATCCCCTCATCGCAACTGACATCAATGATCAAGCAACCTGGCTTGAGGCAGGATTTCTCATCTTCAGACACAAATAGGGTGGGATGATCGGGATCCTGCATAGTTCCGTTCACAATAATATCCGATCGGCTGATCAGATCAAGTAACGGCCTCTCACTACCATTGTGCTCAATGACCAAAATACGCGCTTCCCCTCCTCTCCCTCTTCTAATCCGGACATAATGGCAATCGAGCACCTCCTCCCGTACTTCGTGATCTGGGCGTAGAATGCAGATTGTGATGTCTCTAAACCCACGTGCCTTTAGAGCGTATATCGCACCACGGCTTACGGCGCCGAAACTAAAAATGATCGTTTTGCGTTGGTTTCCGTAGTGCCCGTCAATGCCTCTTAATTGCAGGGCATGTAATACCGCAGCGTAGCCAGCGATTTCGTTGTTCTTATAAAATGTGTGACGGCCAACCTGTCCGTTTGGCCCCCAAACAAACATATCCTCAAAGGCGATGAGTGTTTGTTTACGATCGATCGCAGTCTGAGTGATATCCGACTGTTGAACGCAATGTGGCCAGCCCCAAAGAACTCCGCCCTCGCGAAGTTCCTGCAAATCGGATAACACTGGCTTGGGAATGATAACTCTTCCAATGTCGGCCAACAATTTCCGACGTGTAGCAATGCCACCTGCCAGAGCCGCTATCTCCGAATCACCGATACCGAGCGGCTCCCCATACCCCTCCTCAAATATCAATTGACGGCGCACATGTTCGGGTAAGCGCAATAGATGCTCAGGGTGGATTGGGAGTCGTCGCTCATTTTCTTTTTTAGAGATGCCAACGACTCCAAACGTACAGTTTCTCATTTCATTTCTCTTTCGCTTAAGTAGACAGGGCGTCTAATCCAGTGGTACAGTCAACCATTTACCGGCAGTCACTCGGCCAGCCTTACTTAGTAAGACAACCTCTATTTGCTGCAGTACAGTTCGGCTTTCCACGTTTGCAACTATGTCATTTTAGGTGCAGATGTAAATCGGCCAAAGGAGTGGTTTTGGATCTAGCTCCTTTGACGTAGGCGTCGAGATCACGGCGAATCAGCGCACGTGGATCGCAGTCGGACTAGTTCTTCAGGTTCAGACATTCACGCCGCTTTCTTTGACATTTAGAGCATAGCCGCCAAGCTTCTCGCCGTTCAGTTGCGTGATCGCCCGCGAAGCCTGACTGTCGAACGGCATTTCAACAAAGCAGAAGCCAAATGGATCGCCCTCAGGTGGTTGCTTGCCCATACTGATCTTGCTGACTTTGCCGTGCCGCGCGAACGCCTTGCGAAGTTGCCATTCCGTTGTCTTTGGCGATAAATTACCGACGTATAGATTCATATCTGTCTCGGTTCATCTTTTTAGGGTTTAACATATCGACACCAGCCGTACTCGTATTCCTGCACATGGAACAGTTCTACGTCATCTTGCCGCCAGACAATAGCTGTTGGTGCCATATCTCACCGAATTCAATTGCAGTATGTGCTTGTGAAGATCAAGTTCGGGGGAGAGCAAGCTTGGGATGAACTTCATCGCATTCCGAGTTGAATCGGTGCCGAAGTGAGCAGTGTGCGCTCCCTCGTCCGACCATTCCTCAAGGAGTGTAAACTCGGTTGAGTCGCACCCGTTTTCCATGATTTCGCATGATATACATCCCTGCTCATGTCGAGTCAGCCTGGCCAAATTAAGTAGGCGCTGACGAAGTTCGTTAGCCTTCTCAGGAAGACCCCGGATATGTGCAACAACACCATAACTGCGCCTCTCTTTTCTTAACAAAATGTCCTCTGTAATCGTTTCTGCTTTGCGTTACCGGCTCTCGCGCGAATTGCTCTTCTACGAAGCACAATCACAGCACCGCCGAAAAAGCCGGGGATGGATGCAAGGATCATCCATGCTAATAGTGACATACTTGTTTCCTTTCCAAGAGGCGATAGGGATTCCGAGTACTGTCGTTGAGTGGTGAAGGTGACCGGGCTTTGGTCTGGAACCTTTCGTAGCCAGGTTGGCTGAGGTTAGCTTTGACCAAAAGCCACGCTCCTTTATCCTCCTTGTATTTGCAGCAGACTTCCACTAAGCTCCTTGCCCTGCAAGCTAACAATAGCTGCCAAACCCTGTTTTCTGGACAACATTTCGACGAACCCCGAGGCTCGGGGCCGTCCTTCAACAGTGTATGTGCTGATCGTGACATCTTTCACCTCACCGAATTCCTCAAAACATCCAAGGAGTTCTGAGCAAAGAGTTTCAGGCGACAGATTCCGGATATAAATGTTCATAGCACACCTATCCTTTCATTCGTATTAGCAACTTGCTCGTGAACGGCTCTAGTCGGGGCTTTTCTATAGCGTTGCGGCCCTATTGATCACA
The DNA here is from genome assembly GCA_029860345.1 of Candidatus Zixiibacteriota bacterium. NCBI lineage: Bacteria > Pseudomonadati > Candidatus Zixiibacteriota > Candidatus Zixiibacteriota bacterium. Next base: position 73,766 of record JAOUBJ010000016.1, read on the forward strand.
CAGGTTTAGTCCGGTTCGATTGGCTCGACACTGCCGTACATCTCACAAGATATCGGGGGAGCCCGGTATAAACCGGACTCCTTCGATTCGGAACGACCGTTCTGTCTAGTTACTGGAGGACGAGTTGTCCCTGGCCGCATTCACCTTCAACGGGTTCCCGGCCAGATCCTTGCCGTGCAGACCAGTGATGGCCTTCTGTGCATGGTCGTCTGAGGACATCTCAACGAAAGCGAATCCCTTCGACTTGCCGCTGTCCTTGTCCATTACGATGCTCGTCGAGTCCACTGTTCCGAATGCTTCGAATGACTCACGAAGCTGCGGCTCGGTTGTCTCATGAGCGAGGTTTCCTACATAGATCTTCATTACAAACTCCTTTTGTGTCTATCTGTTCGCATTTGCAAATGCGCCACAGACAACGTTCATTTGGCGCGTAATAGCGCCATAGTTATCTTTTCAAAAGTTCGTCAAGGATTGAGGTGCCAGAACAAGGCTTGAAAAACGGTCAATTGGATAACACCAATTCTATAACAGTATACGCAGATAAACGCAAAACGCCTAAACTATTTTGGCATATGCCGAACTAGACACAGAACTGTTCTTACGGATATCAGCGAAACGTCTGTGGCGCATGCTCTTCTGGAGCATTTTTTCGGGCCCTTTGTGCTTGACGTTTTGCCATTGTCTTTATATTTTTTTGGTGAGTTTGAGCTATAAATCACTTCGGAGATCAGACAGTGGCCAAGATTCGAGTGCTCTTGATAGAAGATAATCGCCTTCTGCGTGAAGGCATTACTGCCATGCTCAATGAACAGCCGGATATAAAGGCCGTTTCAGCGACGGGCAATGGTGATGCCTTGGAAAAAGCCAAGAAGATCAAGCCCCAGGTTGTACTGCTTGATCTGGGCCTGAGGAGCCAGAACAGTATTCGAGTCGCGGAGGCGATCAAGAGAAAACATCCGAAGGCCGAGATCGTGGTGATGGATCTTATGCCGGTGCAGTCTGAAGTCGTCGAATTCGTCAAAGCGGGAGTGTCCGGTTTCATCCTCAAGGATGCCACCATCGATGACTTTCTGCACACCATACGGTCGGTGGCTGAAGGCAAAAAGGTACTTCCACCGTCGCTGACAGGATCACTGTTCTCTCACATTGTGGAGTACGCCGTTCAAAGCGGCAAAGCAGACCGTTTTATGAAGGCGGTCAAGCTGACCAAGCGGGAGCATGAGGTTGTGGACCTTATCGCAAGGGGAATGAGTAACAAGGAAATCGCCAGAGAGCTGAATATTGCAGTACATACCGTTAAGAGCCATGTTCACAACACTCTGGAGAAACTGGCTCTTCACACCCGTTTGGAATTGGCCAGCTTTGCCCTCACTGAGGGAATGGTGAGATCTTCAGGCAGACGTCCCTCCAAAGACTCCGATTAGTTAATCAATCCAAGGGACTAATCCTCTTTTCAATCCTTCGGCCGATTGTACAGTTTCATAAACAAGCTATACTGTAACTGAGACTTTATCGCGTGGATCGGCGCATGGAGGGGAGCGCCGATCCAGGCGATATATCTGACCTGTAGCCGGATGTCTCAGGATAGTATGTGCCCTCGGGTCGCAAAACACTGTCTGCACTGTAATCAACGAGGAGAGGACAGAGTTTCGATAGGCTGCGCGGCAGCGTGACCCGGAGGTTGAGTATAAGCAAAAACAACTGGGAAAGAGTGGATTCATGGACACCATAACAAAGCGATCAGGACTCAAAGAGGAGTTTCGTTCGGCCAAGATCGAGAACTCGATGAGGAACGCCGGCATCACTGAGGAAACGGCTCAAAAAGTGGCCGGTAACATCAGTCATCACGAAGGCATAAGCACGTCGGAGGTTCGGAATCGCGTTATCGGCGGCATTAAGAACCACGAGCCGCAGGCCGCCAAACAGTACGAATCGCACCCGAAAAAGACTCACAAGATTTGAAGCGGCGCCCCTATAGGGCAGAATGAGCTGGGTCATGCTGACAGTGAAATCGGCACAACGAAAACGGTTTGAAGAGGATACCTTTCCTCACCTTGAGGCAGTGTGGAGAAGCGCCAAGTGGCTTACTATGCGCCGAAGCTACGCTGAGGATCTGGTGTTCAAGACGATGACAAGGGCCTATCACTCGTGGAGCGGCCCCGGTGACATAGTCGGCAGCAAAGCGCGGTTATTCCGATCCCTGGTTAGGGAGTTCCGCAAAGGTGGCAATCGAAAGCACACAATCTTCCGGTTTCTTGATGAGAACGGCAGGGCCACGCAGGGTACCGACGACCGCGGTCAGCAATACAGAGTTCCATCAATCGACCGCGAGGGACTTTCGCTGTTAGCCAGGATCTCCGACAGATCTGTAAAAGGAGCAATAGCCCGTCTCAGACCGGAGTCCCGGCTGATTATGATTCTGTTGTTTCGTGAACGGTTCTCGCATGCGGAAATTGCATACATAACCGATCTCCGGGTGGAATCGGTCAAATCGAAACTCGGCCGGCTTCGCCGACTGATTCCGCAATACATATTACACTCGCTGCAGCGTGGCCACATTTCCGCAGCCGAAACAGACAACAATCCAATGTTCCAACTGCAAACGGGCTCAGTTGACTCAGAGCATAAGTTCAGCTCCTGGGGTCTTCCCGACTCGAACTCTTCTGACCATATCACCAGGGCCGCTGCCGATAGTTGGGAGAACGAGGGCGGAGCGCTTATTGGTCGGCTCGGAGGATGACATTCATGCGCAAGCTCTCCATTGGCATAATTGATCTCGTGGCCAAAGCTCCGACAAAAACCTTGTGGATGCGCGTAATGGGAGCGAACCTGGCCAGTATTATGCCGCAGGCTGTAGCGATCTGGTGTGAAGAGCAGGGCCATGAAGTTACGCTGGTCACATATACTGGCCGAGAAGACCTCCTCAATGAACTGCCGGGCAAAGTGGATATGGTTTTCATCGGATCTTTCACCGAATCGGCGCTGCTTGCGTACGCTCTCAGTAGCCTGTTCAGGGCTAAAGGCACAGTTACTGTACTTGGCGGGCCTCATGCACGGTGCTACCCGCAGGACGCTCAGAAGTACTTCGATTATGTCTTGGGATTCACCGACAGGACACTGATCCAGGAAATCACAGGAGATTGTTCCCCGCATCGCCCTCACGGTTTACACCTGTCAGCAAGCGGGCATCCTGTACAAATGCCCAGTGTAAGAGCGCGCTGGAAGTACATTGAACAGACGTTGAGGAAAGCACCGTTTATCAAGTTGATCCCACTCTTGAGCAGTTTGGGTTGTCCGTATGCCTGTGACTTCTGTATTGACTCATCAGTTCCATACCAACCGTTGGACGTTGAAACGATGAAGGAAGATCTGCGTTTTTTACTCGGCAAGTTCAAGCGACCTCGGGTGGCGTGGCACGATCCAAGTTTTGGCGTTCAGTTTGACAACTGTCTGGATGCGATTGAAGAGGCTGTTCCGCCTGGGAGCGTTGATTTCATTGCTGAGTCCACATTGTCGTTGCTTTCGGAGAAGCACATTCTGCGCCTCAAACACAACGGATTCAAGGCACTCTTGCCCGGCATAGAGTCGTGGTTTGATCTCGGCAATAAATCCAGGGCGGGCAAAACCATGGGATCGGACAGGGTTCTGAGAATATCTGAACAAATCAACATGATTCTGAGACATGTTCCTTATGTGCAAACCAACCATATTGTGGGTCTTGACGGTGATGAGGGACCGGAGCCCTTCGAACTGACCAAGCGTTTCCTGGATATTACGCCCGGGGCGTTCCCCGCCTACTCTTTACTGTCAGCATTCGGGCAGGCGGCACCGCTTAATCTGACTTTTCAGCGGGACAATAGAGTCCTCCCATTTCCCTTTCATCTACTCAGTAACAGTCAGATGAATGTAAGGCCCCGGCATTACTCTTGGCCGGAGTTTTACGATCGTCTGATTGATCTGACTAAGTACTCGTTTTCTCCTCGCATGATACTCAAGCGTCTCTTGGCCAATAGGGAGATGATTCCGAAGTGGTTAAACGTTGTGCGAGCAGTTTCATCGGAAGGCGCCGGTCGGATCCGATACTTCACCGAAATACGTCGGCTATTAGATACGGACCGATCGCTCCGACGGTTCTTCGAGCAGGAGACGACTGATGTTCCTCAGTACTTCATTGAGAAGATTCGTCGCGACCTCGGACACTTCTGGGAATGGTTACCGGAAGGGGCCATCACTCACGACCCCAATGCCTATCTTGTGTCACAGCAGAAGAAGTGTTCCTTCTGCATCACTTCAGATACCGGAGCAGCCTGAAACTAACTACATCCTCCAGAGTATCGTCCACGTCGCAACCTTCCAGATAAAAGGCACTGAGACAAACCGGAGGTTACTCTCCTCTGAAACCGTCCCGGTCCCGTGCAGTACGCGGGTGGGTAGCTGGCTTTTGGTACACCTTGCGGTAGTGGTTGCCACCTTCGCGATTGCCGGTCAGGACGTTGTTGCTTTCGGCGCGTGGTTTCGCTTCGTCGACAGTCAGTGTGCGTCCATTAAGCTCATGACCTTTGAGGCCGGCCACGGCAGCTTTAGCTTCGTCCGTGCCAGGCATCTCGACAAAAGCAAACCCCTTCGCTTTACCGCTGTCACGGTCTGTAATCATCCTGACAGATGAGACCTCCCCGAATCCCTCGAAGGCTTGGCGTAACTGATCTTCTGTCGTATCAAACGCCATGTTTCCGATGTAGATGTTCATTCTACACTCCTTTGTAGCTCATTCCAAAGATCTGAGTTCCACAGAAGACAGACGCTTCAAAACAAAGACATATTGCGCAGGATTGCGCGATCAATTCGAGATAATCTCTAGCGGGGTGTTGTGGTTTAAGACAAGACTACGAAAAAGGTCGAACTCAAATCAATACTAACTACTCATTATAACCTATCTCTCGACAGAAGTCTCCAATTATATTGTCAAATAGGTTACTCAATTCCGTGTGTTTGTACAATATTCCGATGATTGCGCCAGTCAGACGCCCGCTTCAATAGGGCGCAAGTCAATGTCCGACAGCGTGCGGCAAGACATTAATCGGATCGAGAGCAGTGGTGGTGATTTGCAGCAAGACAGGCGAGCCGAAGGAAGTTGAGTTCTAAGCCTCACTATTCCACATTATTTGTCTGCACGTGTCGAATCATCATCCAATTGACGGTTTGAGCTCTGGGTGTCATAAGTTATCAGACGGGCACCACGATTACGAGTGAAGAAGTTCCACGCCCATTGAATGAAGACCACGAGCCGATTGTCGTATTCAACGAGGTACATCAAGTGGACAAAAAGCCAGAGCAGCCAGGCAGGGTAACCAGAGAAGCGTGCCCACCCGAGATCGGCGATCGCCGCCGCCCGCCCGATTACAGCCATCTGACCTGCGTTTCTATACCGATATGGTCTGACTGTTTGGCCATTGAGCTTGCGCGTTATCTGTGAGGCCACATAGCGACCCTGCGACATGGCGACTGGTGCCGTGCCGGGAAGGGGAGACTCGGTATCATCTTCTACGTGGGCGAGATCACCGATAACGTATACGTTTTCATGGTTGGGGAGGCTCAAGTCGGGATTTACGAGCACTCGGCCTGTCTTGTCCAACATGTTTTCATTAGAAACCAACAGTTCCCCGACTGGTGAGGGCTTGATACCTGCTGCCCACAATACATTGCGGGAATCAATACAGTAAGTTCGCCCGGCCTCACTGACCGTCACACCTTCTTCATCTATTGCCTTCGCAAAGACTCCTGTGCGAACGCTCACACCCAATTTGCTAAGGGACTTTACAGCCGCAGCTTGCAGTTTCTCATCATAACCGGCAAGGATACCTTCGCCGGCCTCCAAGATAATAACCTGTGTATCAGCAGCATTGATGGATCGGAAATTGTCTTTGAGAGTGATTTGGGCGATTTCACCAAGGGCACCGGCTAACTCAACACCGGTAGACCCACCGCCAATAATTACAAAGGTGGTCAGTCGTGTCCGTTCATCAGAATCGGCTTCGTTCTCGGCTTTCTCAAACGCCGAGTAAATGCGGTTCCGAATCCGAAGAGCATCCTCAATAGTCTTGAGTCCGGGCGCAACTCCTCTCCATTGATCGTTGCCATAGTAGTGGTTTTCCGAACCTGTGGCTACAATGACGCTGTCGTAATTCAACTGGCCGTCCCGCAATAGGACACGCTGCCCCTCGAAATCGATCCCGATCATTTCTCCAAGTTTCACAGACACGTTTCGTTGATGCGCCAAGACACCCCGCAAGGGCGATGCAATATCTGCCGGAGACAATCCGCCGGTAGCTACTTGATAGAGCAATGGCTGGAACAAGTGGAAGGTGCGTTTATCAACCAGTGTGATCTCCACATCGGACCGCCGGAGAGAACGGGTAGCCCACAGACCGCCAAAACCACCCCCAACTACTACCACACGATGTTTGCTTCGATTCTTCGGCAATTCAATCTCCTCGGCACTCATCAACTGATTCAGTCAATGACATCTACTAAGAAAGCCCATAACGTTTAAGATTCCACTACAATTGTAAACAGCTTCGTTCCGAGGCATGTTTCCAACTGGCCATGAATCGCAGGCTATTGAATAACCAACTCATCTCGATGAGACTCGAATTCAGCGTGCATCATGCAAAGTTTGGTTCTGTCCCTGAGGTTCAGGTCGACCTACGCGGTCCGCGGTTAGTCTCCGTACGTTAGGTCTTTCTGATGAGCTTGCGAGAGCCTGTCTCACATCCCGCGAAGCTGATTCCGCGTCATTATGAGAGAGTCAGGATTCTGTTTCTTGCTGTAAGGCCTGGTGGATCAGGGATCTGAATTCTCCATTCTGGGAAGGAACGCGAGATTATCTCGCTGACCACCGACAGGACTAACTCGTTGTTCAGCAACAACTGCTACGTAGTCTACGAGACGAGTTCCGCGGCTGGGTGATCGAGAATTCGGCGACGTAACTCGCTACAAGACCGTGGCGGAGGGGCCACGCGACCACGGCTCAGTGGTTTACCAGGCAATGTTCTCCAATGCAATACGTAACTGACCGGCAGTCTTGAATCTCTTCCGGATCAGAGTGTGTTTGCGCCCCATCACGATCCTCCGTATTTCATCCCCCGCCCTGGTGTAGCCGGACTGTCCGCCGATCAGTTCGTACAGTAATGACACGAGGTCAATAACATCATACTGCATCTTCTCACGAGTGGGCCGTCCCAGATCGAAGAAATCCAGCAGACGTACCTGGAAGGTCAGCCCGACCCGCTTAACCAGAATGTTGTCTGAATGGATATCGCCGTGATACTCTCCAAGGAAATGAATCGGCTCCATACCGACAGCCATTGAGTGGAGTAGATGAAGCGCCTCAAAGGGTGCCAGACGCTTACGAGGTTGCCGTTCAAGGAATGCCGAAAGCATCTCGCCACCGCCGAGATCGGAAACCAGAATCTCGACCTGCTCACGTCCTACCCTGGCCATGTCTCGATGATGGTATTGGGTAATGATGGGACAGTGTCTTAACTTGTGGAGCTTCTTCGCATACCGCTTGAGTTGCCTGTCGGTCAGCCGTCGACCTTCGTAGAAGACCTTGGCGGCACGCAGAATGCCGGTGCGACGTTCTTCGACTTTGTACACCTCGCCCTCCCAGCCACTGCCGAGAAACTCCACTACAAAGTAATTCCGACCGAGGGTCATTCCGGGGCGCAGATCGAAATACGGCTCAGGCTTGTTAGTCATGTTACGCTCCTACACCACTGCTGGAAGGCACTCAGCACACAATGCCTCTTGTCCTCATCGGGCATGAACGACGCCCGCGACAACTCCAACTGCATCCACGGCAGCTCCGCAGCGTGTGAACGAATGATATGTCCCCCTTTGAACGGGTCGTTGATAGATACGTCGCATTGTAATGATTCCCTCAGACAGTCAACCATAGACTCCAACCACTCCTGTGAACAGGTGCCGTCACCATTGCTGAGGCAGATCGGAGGACGCTGGACTCCAGCGTCGGTGCAGATCGGCGGCGCCTCTGCGGCCATAGTATGACAATCGATGCCGAGAATGACATCACTACTGAGGCGGTTAAGTTCTTGGTGGTATGGTCGGTAGTAATGATCAAGGAGGAAAGCGATCTGTTCTTCTGCCAGAGGCTCCCGGTAGATAGGAACCTTGTAGATGGTTTCCGTCTTAACTATACCATCACTGGCCCGGTCATTTTCCGGGCGATTCATATCAACAAAGGCACGGGCGATTTCGGTCGTCACCAGGGACGTGACCTCATCGGCAATCGCGAAAATCTCTCCGGCACCTTCATCACCATCCTCTACTATCTGTTCCGGTGTCAGCAGGTTGATCTCTTTCAGCTCGGCCGGAATATCCAGTCCGGCATGGGGAACGGATATGAGCAGCGGCAGACTCACGGTCGGGGTCCTCCTGCGGCACCGTCGCGGCGGGGATCGGCAACGCCGATATAGTCGCTTCCCTCACGCAGTATGAGTTGCACGCAACCCATGTAGAACGAGTAGGGGTCCCGAATGTCGATCTCGAAGCCGTGGTCTTCCAGGTATTCCGGGATGTCACTACGCATGCGGGAGGCTTCCAGGGAGATTTTACCGCCGATGGAGCAGTAAAGGCGCGGGGCATTCACCGCTTCCAGCGGCGACTGATTTCGCAGCCTGAGAAGCACCTGGAGAATCGACGCCGTGATGCGCTCGCTGCCGGGTGATCCGATTACGAGCCAGGGAACGCGCCCCTGAAACACTATTGTGGGGGCGACGCTGGCCCATGGCACGGCGGCGGGGCGAAGGTGGTAAGGATGCGACATATCTTCGTGGTCGAAAGCCATTAGGTAGTTGTTATACAAGAACCCAAGGTCCTCAGCGGCGCAGCACGAGCCGAATACACGTTCAATAGACTGCGTCAGACTCACCGCATTGCCGAATCTGTCCATGACCGACAGATGCGTGGTCTCTCCGGCCGTGCGAATCCGTTTGGCTATTCGCTTACCGTAGTCCGGGCTGAGCATCTTATGGTCCGATACTTGCGCGTAGTAGTTCGGATCGTAAGGCCGATCACGGCGATCTCTATAGGCCTGACGCATGACTCTGGCCACCGCCAATACGGACCGCGGTGTGTCGAGCCGCAGCATCTTTTTGGGCAATTGGCTGACGATATTGAGCATCTCAATCAGAGTGCGGCCGGCGCCTGGGGGAGGCATAGTCATTACTCTTTTGCCCTCCCACCAACAGGCGACCGGCCGTCTTTCAATCGGCGGCTGAACCTGCGCCAGGTCATCGCGCCTGATCAGCCCTTTGTTATTGACCATATCCCGGTGGATCGCTCTGGCAATCTTGCCCGTGTAGAAGTCATCGACACCTCGCCGGGCTAACCTCTTGAGGCAGTCAGCCAATGCCGGTTGCTTGAATCGCTCACCGACACGATAGGGATCGCGTCCTTTCTTGAGAAAATGTCGGGACGCTGTTCCTTGCCTGAGAAACTTCAGTTCACGCCTGGTCAAGGCATTCAGCAGCGCAGAGACTTCAAAGCCGTCTTCAGCAAGCTTGATAGCCGGTTCGATGACCCGAGGCCAGGGAAGGGTTCCGTACCGGTCAAGAGCATAAGCCAAAACGCGAGGCGTGGTCGGCACTGTCGCGGCTTTGTACCCTCTTCGTCGTTCCTCTTTCGGTATAGAACCAGGTATGGCCCGATGAGGAGCGAATGACGAACCATCGAAGACGAACGTTTTCTTGGTTTTGGCCCGGTGCACTATGAGGGCGGTCTGTCCGCCAAGTCCGCACGCCGCAGGTTCGCAGACACACAGTGCAAGCGCAGCCGCCACAGCGGCATCCACGGCGTTGCCATTCTCGGCCAGCATCTGCACACCAGCCTCGGTGGCCAGGTAGTGTTGCGTGGAGACCATCCCGTACTTCGACAAGGCGTACCTCTGCGGCTTCCTGATTCTCGGAGATGAAAGCTCCAACGTATCCGAATCAACGTCTGTTCGTGACCTGGGCGTCATTTCCCTTTGTTCCTTACTTGGCCCGACAGGTACTGCGCCAGCAGCAGTGTTCGCTGCATCAGACTGAGTCTGAGCACGGCTTCCTGCGGCGTATCAACATCTCGCGCCACCGGTCCGAGGCCGCAGACTACGGCTTTCGATGACGGAACCAATCCGGCCACTGACGGGGAGAGTGACGACTCACGCTCCAACGGAATCTCCCACTCGTCGGCCACAGCTTGCAGCTCACTAAAGAGCTGACGGTTTCTCTTGGTCCGCTTCATGGCTGGTCGATCTGAGAGCAGTTCCAGACTGCACTGAAACTCCTTCGTCTTTATTATCTCGCGCATTTGCGTTTCGACCGCATCAGCTTTAGTAATGTCAAGAAAACTGACCAGTATGGTTGAGGTCGTTCGATGAGGCAGAGACTCAGGGTATGACTCCGTACCCAGATCGCCGGTCGCCACGGCCACCCTACTTTCCTTGGAGGTTAGCTTGGCGAATTCGTCGAGGCAGAAAGTGGTCCACCTTAACACGCCGCGTTTCCGGTAGACTTTTCCCAGTCGGCGCGGTTCACCCACGACGGTGAATCGGTACTTCCTCCGTCCGCGGCGTTGCGTAACAACGCTGCTTTCGAGATTACCCGGACGCAGAACGAGGACCTTCGCGGCACGGGCAACGGCGTTCTCTACTATCTTGTGGCTGTAGCGGTAATCGCGGCCTTCATCGGTATAGTAAAGAAGGGCCATCGGCACGTTCTGAAGTCGTCTTATGCTTCGCAGGGCGCGCAAGGCGAACTGCATACACACCAGTGGGGCCCTTGAGGACGCGATACCTTCGCCGTAGAGCCACTCGGGATCGCGGCGAAACATGACTGCAGGCGCACTCAGGGGTGTCGGAACATCCAGATGCCCAACCAAAAGTATACCCTTGTCAAGTCCGGCTTTTGACTGCCATGTCCAGACCGCTCGCTCATCGGTGAGGTCTGGATCAGGTGTCAGAGCCATTTCCTCACAGAATTTCGACAGTCGGCGCACCGAATCCGCCAGGCCCGTAGGATCGGAGGTCCGGCTGGACACTTGCGTCCATGCTTGAAGACGCTTCTCGATTTGGTCACGCCGCTGTACCAGGTAGGAAGTAAGTCTCTGACCGATGTTCTTAGTCGGCTTGACCATGGTCGGTGGACTGGGTGTACCGAAGTACCTGGCCGAAGCCACATCAACCAGCCGACACACGAGAGCACCAAAATCCAGCCCGGCTTCTGCCGCCGCTATCGTGTAGGAGCCATGCTCTCCCATGCTTGGCAGGCTGTTTATCTCCAGCACATAGAGGTTACCCTCACCATCAAGACGCATGTCGACCCGAGCGCAGTCATAACAGCCGAGAGCAGAGAAGGCCTTCTGTGCAATCTCCTTAGCAGTTTCAAGCACATCGGGATCAAGTTTCGGAGGACATTCCCAACTTATTTCTCTGCCCGACTCGCGCATCTTGTCTTCCATTGTATAGATGGCGGGGCCAGTATCGCCGAATAATAACTCAACCGGCGGCAGGGTTTCCGGCGGGTTGTTTCCCAGTAGACCGATGTTGATCTCACGCCCCTCAACGTACTGCTCAACCAGCACCGACTGTCTGAACTCGTCGAAGATGGCTGTAACGCCTTCGCGCAGCTCAGCTTCATTCTTAACCACTCTAAGACCGAACGAAACCGCTTCATTCTTCGGTTTCACTATCATTGGGAACGGCAACTCAGGCAAATCCGAGTCGGGAGTCTGCATAACATTATACTCGGGTGTGGGGACGCCATTCTGCTGGAAGATCATTTTGGCTACAACCTTGTCCAGTGCCAGAGAGTGCGCCAGCGGGCCAGACCCGACGTAAGGAACACCGACCATCTCCAGAATACTTGGCACGTGCGTGTAGCGCGCCTGACCCTGAATGCCGTAGGATACATTGAAGACGAGGCCGGGCAACTCCCCTTTGACGACGCGCGGCATGAACTGCTCCAGGTTGTCCACGAGGTCCTTATCTCCCTCGATAGCTCGAACTTGGTGGCCACCTTTGCGAAGACCGGCGGCGATGCGGTCGATGGTCTTCATGCCGATCTTCTCCTGATTCGGCATTCCGAACAGATTGATCACACGTTTGCTGTCACGGTTGTAGACGATGGCTACTTTCATTCACTGTGCCTTCCAACAGAACGGTTTCCCGGGGCTCAAACTGTCCAACCTCACTATACAACTGAGATAAATATACAGGAGCGTGCCTGTTATTTGAAAGCGAAATCGCCCTCCCTACGCGGCCTGGAAGCTCAAGACCTTTGCCTTGACTCCGGTTCTCGTTCACGCTAATATTCGGACTGTAGCACTGATGAACGGCATCGTGGGAGTTTTTGTGGCGAAAAAAGGGAAAATACCTTTACTACCATTGCACTGGTATGAAGCCCGGTGGATGTGATCTCGTGTTTGTCAAAGACGCAACTGTTGTCGAACAGTTTGCGGACAGGTTGGGACCGTTAGTTCTCACCAATTCACAGGCCGACAGAATCCTTAGTGGATTAGCCAAGAGACAGAACAAAAGTCTAACGACGGTAGCCGAAGAAGAAAAGCGAATAGATCTGCGGCTCGGACAAATCAACAAGTGGTCGGAGCAAGCGTACTATGACAAGCTTGATGGAACGATCTCAGCCGAACATTGGGCTACTCTACCGCATAAGTGGGATACTGAACGCATTCAACTTCAGGCTCAATTGAACACGCTACAAAGCGACAATGCGAACATCCTACCGACAGCCCAGAGAATCTTGGAACTTGCGCAAGAGCTTCCGGCCCTATGGGATAGGCAGAGTCCGTTCGAAAAACGAAAACTGGTTGATTTGCTATATTCGAACTGCCAGCTGGACGGTGCAAGTCTAAGTGCCACATACAGAAAACCCTTCAGTTTCATCGCTGAAGGGGCTCAATCTCAACAAAAGCGGGGTTGACGAGACTCGAACTCGCGGCCTTCCCGACCAAGGTCGGGACGTTTTAACCACCTGAACTACTATTTACCACAGTTGTCCGTCGCCAGTCCATGGCGTACACAATCCCTTGTAGGCCACCTATTCAGAAGTGCTGGCCCCGAGCTTGATCAACTGTTTCAGTCTATCCTTGTTCTTCCACTTCTTCAGTTGACTTTCTCGCATCATCGCCTCTGAACGCGTATTGAATTCCTCGGTATGGACCACCTTCCATGGCCGGGCTGACTTTGTCGACAGTGAGCGACCCTGGTTGTGTCGCTTGATCCGATTCTTCAGGTCGCCTGTTACTCCTATGTAGAGTCTGTCGATTGCTTCGCTTTGCAGGATGTAAAGATAGTAACTCATTTGACCGATTGGTTGGGCACATTCCTTTGGGACTTACCACAGCCTGCATCACTCATTTCGTAACAACCTCATTTGCTGATACAAAAACATCCCGGTAATTACCGGGGCAGTATAAAATGGCGGGGTGTAACTGACAGGATTGGGACCTTTCTGTTATGGTATACCCTCTGTTAGTTTTGTCATATTCAGACAGGTACTATAGGGAAATGACTCCAAGGACAGCAATCTACAGAGTCATCAACTAGACTATTCTACAACTCCGAATTTGTGATGATCCGAAATAACCCAATGGTCCTCTCTCGGTGGACTCGTGAATTCGCCTAACGATATGTCCCAATTATATCTGCTGCACTTGATACTATATTCTCCACTCTTGGCTTGAATGTGATACGTATTGAAACTACGTTGTTTCTTTGTGGGACCTGCGGTTTTGGATGCAGCTCCAGCCATTACGTGGTAAAACGGTCGAGTACTGAGATTCTGCCCGGTTTTTTCAATGCTCTTTGCTATTTCTATTAATCTTTCTCTTTCATCACGGCTGAACGCGGCGTCAAGCCTCTGCTGAATATCTTCAAGTTCGTTCTTTCCCAAACTGTCCTCCCTATCAATCCCGTGTTGAGTAAGGAGCTTGAAGACGTTTTTCTCAAATCTACTTGGATCAGCTAAACCGTTCTTGAATTCCTCAATCAGATCGTGAACAAAGCTACCGTCATCTACCCCAGATGCCCGATTGCGTTTCAATACTGTGGCAGTTATGATATTATAAAGGGAAGTGAGTGATCTCTTTCTGAAGATTCCGCGTTTACTTCTGATTTGTTTTGGATACATTTGAATGCCTAAGATTCTTCTGAAGATATTCAATAAGTGCCGATTCTTGCCGTTTTTTGACAATTTCTCACCATATGTCGTTGGCGTAATGTCCGAATGATGCTTGTGCCCGCATAGAAACATGTCAATGTCACAGGAGAAAAGATCCGTAAATGCTGCCTCAGAATGGCCCAGGTGTAACAGTCTCTCTTTTTTCGCACCGGCTGGCTCAAACAGGTAATGATGTGCTGCTACTATTTTCAGGCTAGTCGCAAATACTCTGGATGGGATAAACTCCCCGGCGTGGTTTGGAACCTCTAGCTTTCCCTTCATTCCCAACTCAAACCAGGCCATTATTTGTTTTGATTGTTTACGGTTGAACTCGCCGCGAGCGACTTTGGAGATTGCTCTCTGAGCATTTAGTTTTACTCCGTGTTTTTCCTCTTTTGGATCTCCAATGTAGCACGTGTCCACATAGACTATGAATAGTGCCCTGTCGCCTTTTTGGATCCAATCATAGCGGCACGAGTTGTCGGGTGTAAACTGGTGGTGGTCAAAAACATCGTTATATTTTTCTAGGCCCCTTTGCCAGATCGATTTAGCCTTGCCTGTATCTGTAGTGTTGCAGAAGGCGTCATGATTCCCTGGGACGATTCCCAATTTATCAGGAGACAACCTGAGGCCAGTTGAAGTGCCATCACCAACTTCGAAATCGTCGAAGAGCCAACTGTGTGCTCTCAAAAGGCTTTCTTCATCACCCCAATTGGTGAGATCACCGGTTACTATCATTTTATCTAAGTTCGTCTTCTCAACAATTCTCTGGATGTTCTTGAGCTGTTCAATTGAGTGTGTGTGTTTCCCCCTATAGTGGGCTCCGTGAGAAAAGTGTAAATCTGAAATGTGTCCTAAGATGAACTCTTCTGACATTGAATTCTCCCTTATAGAATCACTGTGATTGTAAGTCGAACAGTCTGAAGTGGTATGTTAAGTAATCGACAAACAGATAGCTCAGAGAATACTCTGGGGTCTTGCCATGACTCAAATTGTTACCATCATAATGAGTTACGCTAAGATTCTCAGGATTTATGGCTATTGATCCGTTATCAAATTCAGCATGATGGCTTGGGCACAGTATGATGTTCTCTTCGGTTCCTTCATGTCCTCCACCTAGAGGGCGAATGTGATGCGCCTCAGCATAGTACTCCCCGTTCGGAAGCAGTATACATTTGCCACAAATCGCATATTTCCAATCGAAACGCCGCTTCATCCTTCGAGTGAGGTTCGTGTCGCGAATTTTGCGAGTAATCACTGTCTATACGGTTCCCCGGGGGAGAGGTGGGTTTCTCCAAAGCAAGATGTGCCCATTCGCGGTTCAGCCTGATTGCAGTTTAAAGTTAACCCCGGCGCTAACAGGGGACAAAAAATGGCGGGGTTGACGAGACTCGAACTCGCGGCCTCCTGCGTGACAGGCAGGCGTTCTAACCAACTGAACTACAACCCCGATCGTATCGGTAAGTATCGGCACGATTCTCTCAAGCAATTAACACAGAGCACACAGAAGAGTGTTAGGTCCGAATGGTGCAGGAAAGCAGTACCAAACACACAACGGTCACCCGGTTCCAGTTGCCCAATATATGGGCGGTACAAGATTCGAACTTGTGACCCCCTGCGTGTAAGGCAGGTGCTCTAACCAGCTGAGCTAACCGCCCAAATCATGCCGATCAATCTTGTCAAAGAACCCAGCCGCACTAAAAGCAACTGAATCACCACCGGAACCTACCCGGCTCCGAAGGCGTGATAGTATAATCAAATATCGTGAAAAAGCAAGAACTGTGATTTCAATTATCGACCAATGTGTAGCCGACAGAACAGCCTGTCCAATAGGTCCCGGATGGGGCGGGCCAGTGCCATCAGCCCTGCCGCCGCCTGGTCAGTGCCACAGCCACGGCCAGGAGGCCCGTCGCCACTATCGCCACCAGAATCCAAATACGGCTGGGATCAGTGACTTCTACGTCAAAACCAATTGCAAAAAAAGCAACCAAGCCACCAAGCAGCAAGACCAGACCGAGGATTATCAGTCCCAGGCGACCATCAAGCGAACTCACTGAGGACCGGTATGGATCGACCTCAAGATATTGATCTTGTGCACGTTTCTCCACCCGTCGCTTGAATCGGATACGGCAGTTATCGAATTTCTCAAGCAATTCCCAGCCCGCCTTGGCCTCCTGAGCACACAAGGTGCGAACAGCTTCCGGCTTTTTGAACTTACCGGTGCTGGAACGCACGATTTTGAATTCCCACTTGTCGAGATCGTCGGATTTATAGGTGGTCATCTTTTCCTCCTCGGCTCTGTCTTTGGCAGCTTTGGCCGCCGCCGCGGCGATGATTGCTGCATTGATCGGAACATAGGACATACCTTCTCCTCTGTTTGTTCTATATACGACCGAAATGGCCTGAGTATTCAAAAAGATGGGGTCATGCCGTGCCGGTGTTGATCCGGCATCCAGTCCCGGGTGCTGTTATGCGATTCGCATGACAGCCGGTCGGTTTGTGGGCTGGCGTCGGGCGGGGTCGCCACGAGACCACATGAGCGATGGCGGGTTCACGCCGCGGCGCGCAGGCGAAGACGGACCCGCCCTACTTCATGCTTCGACTGCGCTCAGCATGACACGGTCAAGCCGTGTTTCTCACCCTACGGGTCAGGGGTCTCGGCGGGTGGCCGTCTCAAGCCTTGCTTGGGACGGGAAACAATCAGAAAGTAACTACCCCCAACGCGGTTGAGGGTCCTACATGTCGAAACCTGCCTACGGCAGTCCTTCGGACCAGGGATTTCGACCTACAAGAACTGGCTCAGCGCCGACCGTTCGGCCTTTGCACAACGCCACAGACCCGATAGGCTTTAGCCGTCGGCTTACGGAAGGTGTGGCACTTGTAGAATCCTTTGACGTCGAATCCGACTTGTTCGAGCATCTCAATGATGCGTGCGTTGTCGTAAGCTCGTTCGACGTGCATTTCATCGAACCGGTCCCACATCTTTCCGACTTTGATAAAGCAAGTGGTCTCACACTCGGCGGCGTTCTTTTTTTCAAGGAAGTTGTTCCGCCATATCCAGGCAATGTCGTCCTGAGCACCGGCGTAGATTTGGCCACCCCACAAGATTCGAAGAGATGCTTCGGTGTTCATGTCAAAAATAAACCAGCCACCCGGTTCCAGATGCTCAAAGACTGAGCGGAAAGCAACTTTCAATTCGCGTGCATTCTTCAGGTAGTTCAACGAATCGTAGAAACAGGTCACCAGGTCAAAGCGACAAGTCGCTTTCCCGCGGCTATCGAGCAGCTTGAACTTTGGCAGGCTTTTTTGGTACAGTTTGATCTTGCGGCCTTTGAGTTTCTTCGCCGCCACGGCTAACATAGCCGCCGACTGATCCAGCCCCGATACGGTATACCCCCGGTCTGCGAATATCTCAAGGGCCGTACCGGTACCGCAACAGAGGTCCAGAATGTTTTTGGGTCGAATCTTGAATCGTTGGAATATCTTTTGGCAATACTCGGTCATCATGACCGAATGTTCATCGGCGCCCATCAGATCATAGACGCGGGCCAGTTGGCTGTATGGTTTGGAATTAGTGGACGGTTTCATGTACCCTTTCTTGACTATCAGCATTTTACGTCATTGCGAGCGAATCCGCGTTTCGCGGATGAGCGCGGCAATCTCATGCCTCGACTCCGCTCGCCCCTCGACTCCGCTCGGGGTGACACATGTGCAACAAATCGAGATTGCCGCGTCGCCCCCGCCTGTAGCGGGAGACTCCTCGCAATGACGCAGCCGAGGGTTAACGGACAAACCCTGCTGTGTATTGCTCTTCGACAAATTATGCACGATCACAGGAAAGGGCAAGGTGGAGTTGGCGTATTTTTGTGGTGGCAACAGAAAAGGGACAACACCTTTCGGTGCTGTCCCTTGTTGTTTCTGGTGAGGAGAATCTACTGTGCTTATAGGCCGGATCAGTTGGTGTCCGAGTCAAGGTCGGCAGCGCGATCCTCCGGTGGCCTTTTCATGTTATAGTTGCTGTGTTTCTCAAGCGGTTGACCATGGGCTATCGGATGTAGATACGTACCGATCTCTGCAGCCGGTTTGTCAATCTCATTATCCATTCGGTTTGCGTTGGCAAAGGCGTCATGTCGGACGCCGGTCACCTGCCAGGATACTTCGATATTTGGCTTGTTTGTTCGAATGGTAAATTGGTTATCCTGTATCTTGTCGGCAATGATTGCCTGAGCAAACTCACCAATCACAGTCAATTGGTATCGATAGTCCATGTTAAGCGCTTCGAAATAAACGGGCATAGTTACCGTTGCGAATCCGTCGGCGTCGGTTGTCACATTGCCATCATAGATGTTCTTCATTTCAGGCGACTCAACAACACTGTGCATGAGGTACCTGTTCTCAGGATCCAGCGGGTGGTCGATTCGGCTTTTTCCACCTCCCCATAAGATTGACGACTGAACGAAAATATCTCCATCGAAGTAACCCGCAGCGTCCCAAATGCTGCCGCCGAAGACGGTCGCGTAGATTCCCCACGCCCGGGGAGTTGTACTTGAATAACCATGGGCGTAAAAATACCCCCCAATGGTAGTGTCCGCAGCTGAGGCAAATCCATAGACTCCATGGGCCCTATCTCTATCGTCGTTTCCATTCGCGAGAAAGTATCCTCCATAAGTGCTGTCTGTATCGTATGCGTACCCCTTGACTCCATAAGCTGTTTGTGAAGCTTCGCCGGCAGCGCCAGAGAGGCCATACGCCCTCGATCCTCCTAGCGCTTGGGCCCTCACTGCGTAGCAATTAGAACCAGAAACAGTTCCCGTCGACACGGCATCGAAGAAACCGGCCGTTCCTGCTCCAGCGGTATAGAGTTCACCCCGGATGGCCTGGACCTCTGGTCTCCAGTCCGTGAATGTTGACCTTGCCACTGCCTTGACCGCTGTGGGCACGCCATAGTTACTGTTTTCTACATAGCTGTATAACCCCGTTACGTCCTCTGTGCTGTTAGTGTTCCGTTCCAGATGCATGAGCGAGATCGGCGTGCTTGTCCCTATACCGATGTTACCGTTTGATTGGAGAAAACGCATACGCGCGATTCCATCGCCGGTAGAAATGAAAACGTTGCTGGAGTCAGCATGTAAGTTTCCGACGCCGTAAGCATCACCGAAACGAATCTGCGCGTCCCCAGGAGGGGTGCGAACATCCAGTTTGGCCGTTGGGCTTGAAATCCCTATTCCTACGGCGTCTGTGGTCGTCGCCAGACTAACGGTTGAGCCACCATCGATCCAGCCGCTGCCACCGCCGGACGGCGCCTGCCAGCTTCCCAAGCCAGTGGCATCCGAGGTCCACACAGCACCCCCCGACGCCCCGGTTGGAATCTTCAGGCCGGTGGCTTGTAACGTGCCTGCGACATCAAGTTTCTCAGCAGGCGAGCTTGTTCCAATCCCGACGTTTCCATCGGATTGGCTAATAGTAAGACGCGGGAGTCCGTCACCGGTGGCGATACTTATGCTACTACTCCCGGCAATCAGGTTTGCAACGCCGAAGCCGTCACCAAAACGAATGATGGGCTGACTCGATCCGGAACTGCGAACTTCCAGTTTCGCATCACCGGACCCAACTGTTCCGACACCGACCCATTCTTCTTCCATATTCACATGTAGCGGCCAGGCATCGAAAGCAGACCCTTCACTAAAACTGCTTTGCAATGTAAGATTGCTTGGAAACGTCAACCTGAAATCGTCAGCAGTGGAGCCAAGGTTGCTGGTCGTTGTCAGATCACCGGTAACCAGGCCGCCGGCGGCACCGTCGACAGATTCGGTCTGTAGGGCATAAGCAACGGATACTAGTCGGACGCGAGGCGCATACTCCGGATCGGATTCCACTTTGATTCCCAGCCAGCGCTCGGGGCCATCAAGCACGGCGGGTGTTATTGGTGAGACGCTTCCCAGCTTGACGGCGAAAAGACCATCGATCACGGGCACCGTCTGAGTTTCGGACCATTCGACAGTTCCGCTGGACTCTGCATCGTATATTGTGAACAAAACCGAATAGTCGCCGTCGGCAATCGGATCGCCCGCAGTATCGATCAGGCGTCCCTGGTAGCTGATCATGTTTGGCACGGCCGCCACCACGGACAGAGGCAACAGGACAAGCATGGACAAGAGTAGGAGTCTTCGCAAACACATAGGATTCCTCCGGGAAGAATTGGGTTTTCAAGCGGTACTTGATAAGGATACCAAATTTGTCCTATTCTGTCCAGTATTTTCTTGGTCAATTTTGTCCTCTTTTGTAGAGATGATGGGTCTTTGATGGGTGTGAGAGTGTACCGGTAAACTGAACCAGTGCGAAACGGTTCTCAAGAGGGACTTTATTGGAGTAATCATGCGCACGAGGAACGACAAAACTGCCTGCCCGACATTTATGTTGACTCGGTAGGACGGTGGAGGTTTCCTCATTAATATAGAATTAGCAATCCGCCTTCGGTCCGACACGCGTGCTTCTGTATCCGATTTGCCTGAATAATGCGCGCCTCGCCTGGTAATACTACCGAAGGTTGAAACTGAAAAGGAGTACCGATGTCCACAATGTTTTGGGTTTGGCTGACGGCGGCAGTTGTCTTTCTGATTCTGGAGCTGATGACGCCAACCTTTGTATTCGCCTGCTTTGTGGTCGGCTCGGTTGTCGCCGGAGCCTTTGGTTATTTCTATCCGGAGAGCTACTACTGGCAGGTCGGCATTTTCGTATTGCTGACCACGGTGTTGCTACCCTTGACCAGAACGCTGGCCAAAAAGATTACCAAAGAGTCGCCGGAGAAATCCAATATTGACGCCCTGATCGGCAAGGTTGCCCTGGTCACCAAAGCAATCGATCCCGACCTGGGTGGACAGGTGAAGATCGAAGGTGAAGTCTGGGCGGCGCGCGCGGACGAACAGATATCGGAAAATGAAAAAGTCAGAGTGGTCAGTATCTCCGGGACAAAAGCCCACGTGGAGAGACTGTCTGATACAAAGGAGTAAAACATGAATCCCGCATTAGCAGTAGCTCTGGGCGTGGCGGTCTTATTCGTCATCATCCTGGTGTCGATGTCGATACGCATCATTCGCCCGTTTGAAAAAGGTCTAATTGAACGACTGGGCAAGTATCAACGGTTGCTCGATCCCGGGTTGAACATGATCGTACCGTTTTTTGATACGGTCATCAAGGTCGACATGCGTGAGGTGGTGCTCGATGTACCACCACAGATGGTGATAACGAAAGACAACGTCAATGTCGAAGTCGATGCCATCATCTATTGTCAGGTCACCGACCCGGTTCGGTCACGGTATGAGATCGCCAATTACATCGTTGCCGCCACCAAGCTGGCCCAGACGAATCTGCGTAACGTTATCGGTGAGATGGACCTGGATGCCTGTCTCTCCTCCCGTGACACGGTCAACGCCCAGCTTCGTGACGTTCTCGATGAAGCTACCGACAAGTGGGGGGTGCGAGTCAATCGCGTCGAGATGCAACGGATCGACCCGCCGCGAGATATTACCGATGCGATGAGTCGCCAAATGAAAGCCGAACGTGATAAGCGGGCGACTATCCTCGATGCTGAAGCTGTTCGACAGTCTGATATCACCAAGGCCGAGGGATACAAACAAGCGAAGATTCTCGAAGCCGAGGGTAACGCCGAGGCGGTGAAAAAGAGAGCCGATGCCGAGATGTACCGTCAGGAAACTGTGGCCAAAGGTGAGGCTCAAGCGATTCTCAATGTATTCAACGCCATTCACGCCGGAAAGCCGGACGAGAACCTGATCACTTTGAAGTATCTCGAGATGTTACCGAAACTGGCCGAAGGTGAAGCCAACAAGATTTTCCTGCCGTATGAAGCGTCCGGGATCATTTCATCTCTGGCCGCCATGGTGGAAGGTATCAAAGGCAAGGCTGACGGCCCGGCCAAGACAGATGCGGCCGTGGCGCCCGCCCAAAACGTGGAAGCAGATTGATCCGAACCTTGGGGAGGGGTTTTAGGAGGCCGGGTGGTTTAGGCCACCCGGACTTTTTGTTATCAAAGTACCTTGTCTTTGTGCATCGACCATGCGATCGAGCAATGGTCGCATCGCATTCGCAGGTCACATTCGACCTCAAGGCCAAACCGTGATCAGCCGATACCTATACAATGTCGGTCATCGGATATACCGGCAGTAGTTTAGACAGTGTAAAGAACATAGGAGCTGATTCTGCAACCTATCCCCAAATTGACAAATCGGTCCGGCACGATGCTTCCGATCTCGACCAGGCGGACTTCTGATACCGGAGCAAATCAGCCAAACTACGAGTACCCACGGGAGCCCTGACCTTATGCAAACGCAGGAAATGATCCAGCAAGGCGAAGCCTTGTTCGCCGAAGGTAGGCACGACGAGGCCGAAAAGCGGTTTCTGGAAATACTCAAGAGCGATAGCAGCCGGAAAGAAGTCCACAACAACCTTGGTGTGATCGCATTCGAGAAAAACGACATGGCCCAGGCCGCGGCCTACTTTGAAGCTGCGCTACAAATCGATCCGAGCTATCAGGACTCGCTGGACAATCTGGAAGCTGTGAAAGATGCCGCCACAGCGGGACCGTTTTCGGGGCATAAGGCTGCTGCGGGAAAACTTTTGACCGATGCGCGGCTGGCGATTGTCAACACCCTTGGCAACAAGTTCAATGATATCTACCGGAACTACTTCTCCGAAGACAATGATGTCAGAGTGATTACTCCGCGGACCGTGCAGGACTTGGCAGAGGTGGCTGAGTGGGCGGATATCATCTGGTCTACCTGGTGCAACGAGGCTACGGTGCACCTGTCGCGCCTGGCCAATTGCCCGCCACTGGCAACCAACATCCGGAGCTATGAGATTCTGACGCCGAACCTCATGACCGGTGTCAATTGGACAAAGGTCGACGGGGCCATATTCGTGGCCGATCACATACGAGAGATGGCCAACGAGATGTGGTCAAAACAACTCTCCGCCGTTCCTCAAACCACTGTCCACAACTGTGTGGAACTTCACCGCTATCCCTTCTACGAAAACGGACCCGGCCGCGATGTATGTTACATCGGCTATCTGAATCACAAAAAGGGCATCGGGCTGCTCCTGCAATGCATCCGGGAGGCAGTAAAGATCGACAAAGCCTATCGGTTTCACATTGCCGGGTCTTTTCAGGAAAAGAGATTCGAGGTGTACATGAAACACCTTGTTTCGGAAATGGGACTTTCAAGCCATGTGGACTTCTGCGGATGGGTGAAGGATGTGCCTGCTTTTCTGAAAGAGATGAACTACGTCATATCGACCAGCCCATGGGAAGGTTGTCCGAACAACATTATAGAGTCCATGGCCTGCGGCATCAAGCCTCTCATCCACAACTGGCGCGGGGCGAAAGACATCTTCCCCGAGCACCTGGTCTTCAATTGCCTTGATGATTTTGCGCGGCTGCTCACTTGCTCGGACTACGAGTCGCAAGCCTACCGTCGATATGTGGAGGTGAATTTCAATGTGGCTATCAACCTCCCGCGGATTAACGCTTTTCTGGCCACAGCGTTAGAACGCAGCGCGAGTACGCCAAAGACGGTTGGCGTTTCGCCGGTGAAGTCGACTTCGTAGAATCGTAGAATCACATTGGGCGCAGGAGGCGTGTCTAAGGGGGCGTATTTGCTTTGGGCTGGTTGGCATTATCGAGCTTGACAACGGTTGTTTGTTTTCTATATTGATGGCCTTGTACCGCGGGGTGGAGCAGTCTGGTAGCTCGTCGGGCTCATAACCCGAAGGTCAGAGGTTCAAATCCTCTCCCCGCCACCAAATTCGAGTCCCTGAGGCATGACAGCTTCGGGGGTTTTGTGTGTTTGCCTTGGTGGGGGATTTGCATGTTCATCGTGTATGTCATTGAGTCCCGTGAGGGTTATAGATATACCGGTTATACTCGTGATTTACAGAAGCGGCTTGATCAACACAATTCGGGTGTGTCTCGCTGGACGAAACGTGGTTCGGATTGGAGATTGGTGTATTCGGAGAAGTTCCCCGACAAGACGGATGCATTGAAAAGGGAGCTCTACCTGAAAAGCGGACACGGTCGCGAATACATCAGGTTGAAACTGAGTGGCTCATAGTCCGCCCAGGCGGATCAGAGGTTCAAATCCTCTCCCCGCCACCAAATTTGAGTCTTATAGGCACTTACGCGAGGAACCAAGGGCCGATGACCGTAGGGTCGCAAGCCCGAAGGTCAGATTGGTGTTGGCTGTTGGTGTCTGGTATTGTCTGCTACTTGGGCTATTGCTCGCCAGTATGTCCAGGAGATACCATCTAAACCCCCCCTGGATTCAAAGTGCTCCGAAAAACCTGCTTGAAGGGCTGGTATAATTCGCGTGATGGTGTTATGTTACGGTTGAATATACACAGATTTCAAATCTACAATACTACTGAAAGGAGTCTTGGATGGTACGCCAAATCATTGCTTTAAAAGCGGCAATTCTCCTACTCATGGTTTTTGCCCCACTAGCTTTCGCCCAAGATATAGTGGAACCGCAGCTCCCTGGACACATCGAACATGGTGATGCACTTGGTGCAACAGACGAATCTAAGACGGACTCCGATGCGAAAGCAAGCCCATCTTCCAGGAAAGTCTTTCTGCCTCTAACGGAAAGCGAGTTATGGGATTTCATATGGCGTCAAAGTCACATGCAGGGAAAGGACTTAACTACCGCCGAAAGGAAGAGCGAGTTTAGGAAGGCCGTTGAGAAAATGAAGAAGTATATCGATATCAATGCCAACGGAAGCATCTGTGTTGGCGGTGTCTACAAGGTCTGTAGTCAAGTGGACTTGAACAATCTCGTTTTTGGTAAAGAGGAGACGACTGGATTCGGGGGCGGGATAATGATCAAAATAGGAGATTTTTCCGTCGACATCTCAGAGAAGTTCGACCGTGGACATCTCGGACCTCCTGGCGCAGATTGAGTAGAAGCCGACTACTTAAGTAACGCACTGAATGTCTGTTCACCAAAGGTTTGTAGGGATGAGAAAGGAACTATCCTCGGAGAGTTCTGTGCTGTCCGCGGCAACCACGGCAAACACACCCTTCGTCTGTTCAGCCAAACAAAGAACGGACTCACAGAACGCCCCGGGGGTGAGGCTCTCTATCACTTGCCAGAGTCAATCAAAGCTCCCAGAAGGATCTGGCTGGCTCCTGACCAAATGTGTTCCAGAACGCTGGTCGCGGCCATTCCCCTTTGGCTGCCTTTCTAGGATGCACGCTATGAAACACCGCCCGACAGCAGCGAGTATCACCACAATCTATGGCATAGCTAGACCGAGTTTAACATACACCCCCTTCTAACACTTCTCTAACAAAACGAGCTAGAACAACAGATAATAAGAGAAAACACCAGACAACGTGATTCCCGTAAGTCTTTGCTAGTATTACAGGATAGTGTCTGGTGCCTTCTGTTGCTCGGACAAGTGAGCAAGCTCAAAACCCGAAGCACATATTATGTGGTTGTCGAAGGTTCAAATCCTTCCCCCGCCACCAAATTACTACACCACAATAGGTTGCCGGTCTATTGTGGTATTTTCTTGTCCATGAATAATTGGCTTTCTAACAAAACTCATTCTTGCAGTTCCGGTGGCTATACAAAAAGGGACAGCAGGTGAGTGCTGTCCCTTTGGAGTTTATGCCGCTGTAATCCCGGTTGCTTACTAGCACCCTCCCGGAGCGGGGCCGCCGGTGAACATGTAATCAACCAGATAGACCAGGTCACTGATATCCGGGTCACCGCCGGAGCTATCAATATCAACCTCTTCGGCGCAGGGCGCCGCCGGACCACTGTTGAACATGTAATCGACGATATAGACCAGATCGGCTATGTCGATTCCGTTACCGGCATGGTCGATATCACCCCGCACTGCGCAACAGCCTTCGACAATTACATACGGCGTCACTGCCATGTCGTTGAAAACCACAGAATCGATATTGATAATTAGAATACTGGCAGAGGCGGCCGTGTCATACACTACGCTTGGACTTTCCGGCAGAAGCTCTAAGACGTCTCCGCTTATTGCTGATCCTCCGGTGAGTGTTACCATGGCTGAAGCACCCCACTCAAATCGCTGCACCCACATATCAACAGCTACGTTTTTCTTTACGTCAACCGTCTCATATCCGCTGTGATAAGCTGAGGGTGAACTATTTGCTAAGGCCGCTGCTAGAGACAGTCCTCCGGCGGTTCCTACTAACAAACTATCATTGTAGAGATTGGCTGTAAATGTCGATGCACCCATTGCGGTAACATCAGATTCAATGTCCCAACCGGATGCTGTTTTTGTAAATGATGACGATACTGTCAAATCATTTGGGGATGTTGTTGAGAAGACCATTCCTGCATCTTCTTGTAACGTGGAAGAGGGATCAATATTCTCCCATGTCACACCGAAGTAATCTTTACCCGACACTACCGATTTTACTGGAGGTACATAAACCGGACCGGTAAGCGATACAAACACTCCTCCGGTTTCAGTGGTAAAGTCATCATCATCACGACCCATCAATCCAGCTGTCAAGTCGTTATCAGCAGCTATGATGTCATCATCATCATGACCCATCAGGCTGGTCGCATCAATAGCCCCTATAGTAAGATCGTCAAACATCCCGATCTGTGCATTGGTAACATAGAGAGGGCTGAAATAAGCCGCTGTTACTTGAATTGACTCAGTCGGTGTAAGACCCGGGTCGTATGTAATCGGACCCTCGGCAACTATAGAGATTCGATCGGCAGTTACAGGCGAACCACCTGAGAGTGTAACAGTATGAGGAGCATCAAAAACGATAATCATCGCAGGAATATCACCTGTCAAGTCATCATCATCTCTACCCATCAGTCCGGCAACAATAAGCTCATTTACCGATTCACCGATAAGCAATGCCGGTTCACCGGTCTGTCCAACTTGTTGATCAGCTTGAACGCTACCATTATAGGCTGTTACCTTGTATGACAATGCGCCAAGTGGAGATAAATCTACATTGATTTGAACTGTGTCACCCCAAATAGGTCCAGTTATGGACATCGAGCCAAGAAGGGCATCAAGTTCACCCATCACCTCAACACTAATGATTGCACTATCGGGGAAAGAAGTTGGGTCTATCGGTCCTAAGGCTACAACACCAAAATCGGCGGCTCCAATATCAAGCTTAACACCGTCCTCACCGCTTGACCCAATATTGGAAATCACTAATCCGGCATTTTCCAAATCACCGGCATCAAGTGAAGCGGTTCCAAGTGCACTATGGAAAATACCAAATGCATTTACATTATCTAAATCACAAACATCACCAACGCCATCATTATCAGAATCAATCTGTAAGGGGTTGTAATCTTCGGGGCAATTATCACAAAGTAAACCGAATCCATCGTCGTCATAATCATTACCGAAGCCCCAAGTATTCGGACAATCATCACAAGCATCACCTGCACTATCACCATCTGTATCAATTTGATCAGGGTTAGCAACATTGTCACAATTATCGCAATGATCGCCTATAGCATCACTATCAGCATCTTCCTGACCAGGATTACCAGCGTTTTGACAGTTATCACAAGCATCACCTACACCGTCCCCTTCTGCATCTTCCTGACCCGGGTTGTAATCAAATGTACAATTGTCTTGTGAATCAGCAATCCCATCTCCATCTGCATCCGATATATAAGTGCCATCACCAAGAAAGACAGCGATACGATCGGGCGACTTCAAGGAAGTCAGAAAATCACCAATACCGTCATTGTTCACATCACCTCCCCGAGAAATATCAAGACCCATACGAGCCTGCGCCGCGTCACCAACAATTGTCAGCATGACAGAGCCATCATAGCCGGAGTAAATCCAGATTTTACCGAGGCTGCCGGCACCGCTGTGTTTGGATATGGCAAAATCATCATAGCCATCGTCATTAAAATCCCCTATTGCCTCAAAATCGGTAGGGAAAGTGGAACTATTGGGAAAGAGTGGTGGAATGTCGAGGTATGGAGTAGCAGGAGGGTCGTTGAAAAAATCTGCCTTGCCCAACCAGAGTCTGGTATTCCCATTTCCTCCCTTGCTGGTATAGAGGACATCATTATATCCGTCTCCATTAGCATCAATCGGTCCCGCAACCCACGTATTAGGTTGTGGAACCGGGGCACCATTCGCGTATCCCCAAGTGAGTAAATCGCTCTCACCGGAAGTTGTAAGGAGGTACATATTATCACCAAATCCGTAGTCTGAGCTACCACCTGCGTCAATGTCACCATAGTTGCACATGTAGCTAAATCTGTAGCCTGCACCCCCACCGTACTGGCGATCAACCGAAAATGGCCACGGCGTTATCTCTCCGCCTCCAGGTAGTAGTGCTTCCAGGTCCAATTCAACACCCCGATAAAGTTCAGCATACGTTCCGGCTATAAAGTTAGTGGAGCGCGTGACAATAAAATCATTCAACACCGGGGAGGCGCCCGGATCAATATCCCCGGCCGAGGTGGCGGATTTGCCGTATCCACGGTGCTGACCAAGGGCCACTCCGTCTATCCGTGACCAATGGGTCTCTGTCCTAGTTCCACGACCATAGATTATATAGAAACGACCTTCCCATGTACCCTCATTCGGCTTATACTTGCAGACGTTCGGGGCACATGCGGCCAGGTCATCGACACCATCACCGTTAACATCACCAATGTTGTCAATATCCATCCCAATTCGATCCCCACCTGATATAGGAGTCCCGTAGACATCTGTGCAGTTCCAGTCAAAACCTTCGAATGTGTAGAGAGTATCCGCCATAGTAACATTCATAGGATCAACAGGATTTCCGGTAAAGAAATAAATCCTTCCCCTATCATTCGCACCCAGACCGGGTGCTGCTATAGCAATGTCATCGTAGCCATCTAAGTTGACATCGCCTGCGTTGCAGACTCTTCCAACATTTTCGGCACTAAAACCGGCCGGTGCTGGTATCACCATGTAGGCTTCGGGGATGCTGATCTGCGGCTGTGCCTGTGCAGACAAAGCCACCACACACAGAATGGCAATTGTCGTGAGTAAGCTGTTACGGATTGTTCGCATAGTCGTCTCCATTTCCGTTAGGGTAGTTTCTTTGCGGGACCAATAGGGGAGCTTCAGGGGTTGAAGCGTCTACGGGGGGCATGTGTCATGAATCGGATGTAATCTCCTGTTGTAATTGGACCAAACATATCCCTTTTATCCTAAATGTCAAGGACTTTCCCGGACGCAGCCCGACGCGTGAAACGGCCCAGGTATCGACATGTCGACTGTATTTTCCATTTTATTCGCATTTCCCTCTGCCAAGCAGTCTTCTAACAGAACGAGCAGGAACAACAGGTCGTAAGAGAAAACACCAGACAAAGTGTTTCCTGTAAGTATCTGCTGATACTACAGGATAGTGTCTTGTGATTTTTCTTGTCGGGGCATCTGAGCAGGCGCAGAGTCGTACGCCAAGGCAGGCATGCCACAGTCGTAGTCTCAAACCAAATCCCCAATACCAAACATGGTTCCATTGGCTGTTGCAGACTGCTCATACTTGGCGAAATCAAAGTCAATCTGGAGAACAACAGATCCTTTTTTTCAAATGAACCGAGCACTCGGTGCGTTTTGTTTTGGTATAAAGTCAATCAGTTTAGCAACGATACGAGGCGTGATTACACAGATGGCTTCAAACGGTCGATACAACTAATCTTCAAACTCCAAGGAGGGTAAAATGCCCACTATCAAGAAAAGCCATGTTGGCTTATCACTGGTTACGTTAGCGACAGCGCTAATCGTATTCTTCTCCTTGTCCTTCGGCGATGAAGGCAACAAGGAGTATAGCGATGATGCTAAAAACATTATGAATCTTGAGAAGCAGTGGTCTGCCAAGTTCTCAGAAGGTGCTTTGGACTGGATTGTAAGTTTGCACACTGAAGACGCAATTCAGTTCCCGCCTGGTGCTGATTTGATTCAGGGCAAGGAAGCATTGAGGAAAGCTTGGGCTGGAATGATCAATACGGAAGGCTTCGAAGCTTCATGGGAATCAGCTGAAGTGTTTGTGTCGAAATCAGGTGACTTGGCATACGACTATGGGTCATTAAAAATCACAAATCCGGATGGCTCAAAAGCGAATGCCAAGTATGTTGTTGTTTGGTCGAAAGTCAATGGAGAGTGGAAAGTTGCTGCAGACATGTTCAACATGAATGGTAACTAAAGGAAGTAGTTCATACATAGATATCATCAGCTATTAGCTTGCGAGTAGCCGAACATAGGTATTCTCGTGTCGGTTAGTTTTGACGATCTGGATAATCCCAGAAGCTATTTCAGCGTTGAACCACTTACCAATAACACGCACTCCCTTCTAACAGTCTCCAACAATAGGAGCAGGAGCAACAGATAATAAGAGAAATCACCAGACACTGTGTCTCCGATATGTAATTGCTGTTACTGCGGGATTGAGCCTTCGATCTCGGGTGTCGATCCCCCCATCCAAATCTCTGTCATTGGAGCCTGACAGCAAGACATCTGTCAAAGAAATAACAAAAATGGCTCCATTTAGGCCATATTCTTCTCGCGATAGTGCGTATATCTAACAAGGTGTAACAAGGTCGTACTGGTCATTTGTCGCCCCGAACCAAACCGGGATCGGCTGTTTGAACGACCAAAAGAGCGAAAGGAAGTTTCGTTATGCAGAGATTCATGATTGAAGTGCCCCACGAGGCCGAGAAAGTTGCCTGTCTTCGTGCTATTAAAATCCTTCAGGAAACTGGCTCTCATTATTTGACCAACGCCGACTTCGGGTGCGAAGATGGAGTCCACAAAGCCTGGATAGTCGTCGAAGTCGATGACAAAGAGCAAGCCAGAAACATACTGCCCGGTGTCTATCGACCCACGGCCAATATTGTAGCTCTAAGCAAATTCTCACGGGAGGAAATTGAAGAAATGCTGCAGCATCATGACGACTGACCATTCCCATCGGTAGCCGGTGTCTCGGCGCCTGGGTGACGAGACGGAGTGAACAACAGAGAGTCGAAGTCGGACAGAAATCAAATCGAAAAACGAGCCAATCTGTTCCGCCACAAAAGCAGGTGCCGATCTTCGTGCTCGAAAACAGATTTGAAAACAGAGCAGCCTATCAACGCTGGATAATGAGGAGAACAGAAAATGTCGGCGAACACATTTTCCACGAAAGTAAAGCGTCTGGATGATACATCGGTCGAACTGACACGACAGACATTGGATGAACTCCAGGCACGATTGCAGGGGGATTTGATTACACCAGGCGAGCCGGGCTACGATGAATCGCGCACGATCTGGAACGGTATGATTGATCGCAGCCCGGGGCTGGTTTCCCGCTGTTTGGGGGCTGCCGATGTAGTCGCGTCGGTACACTTCGCACGAGAACACAACCTGCTTCTTTCCGTTCGCGGTGGGGGTCACAACATCTCGGGGCTGGCCCTTTGTGATGGCGGCATGACTATCGACATGTCCGGCATGCGCGGTGTGTGGGTAGATTCCAACGCAGAAAGCGCACGGGTGCAAGGCGGCTGTATACTGGGCGACGTTGATCGAGAGACACAGCTCCACGGCCGGGCGGCTGTGATTGGCTTTGTATCAAAAACCGGCGTCACAGGACTCACGCTCGGTGGTGGCTTTGGATACCTATCTCGGAAATACGGTTGGACCAGCGACAATGTGGTTTCGATGGAGCTGGTAACGGCTGAGGGAAAGTTGGTGCGAGCCAGCGAGGAAGAAAACAGTGATCTCTTCTGGGCCCTCCGGGGTGGTGGCGGCAATTTCGGCGTGGTGACTTCGACTGAGCACAAGCTCTACCCGGTCGGTCCTGAGGTGATGGCCGGCGCAATCGCCTGGCCGGCTGAAGATGCCCGGGAGGTGCTTGAGATGTACGGCACGTTGATGGAGAAGGCGCCACCCGAGTTCAACTGCGCGGCAGCTCTACGCCTGGCGCCGCCGGCGCCCTGGCTGCCCAAAGATGTTCACGGAAAACTGATTGTGGCTCTCTTTGTGATTCATGCCGGTTCGGTTAAGGAGGGAGAAAAAGTGGTGGCTTCGATAAAGTCGTTCGGCACGCCGGTTGGCGATATCGTTCAGCCTCGCTCGTACATCTCGCAGCAGAGTATTCTCGATGCGACCCAGCCCAACGGTCGTCGCTATTACTGGAAGTCCGAGTATATGCCCGGTTTTCAGCCCGGTTTGTTTGACAAGGTGATCGAGCATGCAAAACGAATCGTCTCGCCGCATTCGGCCGTGATCCTGTTCCCTCTCGATGGAGCGTTGAATAATCTCCCGCAGGACCATTCGGCGGTGGGCAACCGTGACGCCAGGTTGGTTTTGAATATCACGGCCTCATGGGAAAAGCCTGTCGACGACCAGGCCAACATTGATTGGGCGCGTTCGGCCTGGAGCGATATGCGAAGTTTCTCGACCGGCGGCACATATATTAATTTTCTCACCGAGGAAGAGATCGGTGATCGCATTAACGACGCTTATGGGGAAAACTACCAGCGTCTGGTTGAAATCAAAACAAAGTGGGACCCAGACAACTTCTTCAGAATGAACAAAAACATCGCACCAAACGGCTAGCACCCATAACGACTCTTGACAGGGAGTGGAACCCAAGTAGACAGTTCGCAAAGAGCGTCCAGTGCCAAGCTGTCTCGGCAGCTAACCCAACCAGAAACTGCCACACGTCACAACCATACAAGCAGGCTCAGGGTTGACCAATGCCGTACTTCTTAATCCGGTACCTGAGGACGTCACGAGTTACGCCGAGCATGGCCGCCGCTCTCGTTTGGTTACCATCAGAAGCATCCATGGCCCGGCGAATCATGTCTGCCTCGACTTCATCCATGGACATCCCGTTGTTCACCAACTGCGGATCGTGGGCGTCGGTCATGGGTCCGGAGCTGGTTTCGGAGCCGAGTACCAGGTGGCCGCGTTCCAAATCGTGACCGGATTCCAGGAGCACGGCACGTTCGATAGCATTGCGAAGTTCACGCACATTGCCCGGCCAGCTATAGCGCATCAAGAGCTCCCGGGCGCCGGCTGTAATAGATCGAAAGTTCTTGCCGAACTGTTGATTGAACCGTTTGAGAAAAAACTCGGCCAGCAAAACAACATCGGAGCCTCGATCGCGCAGTGGTGGTATCTGGATGGGGATGACGTTGAGGCGATAGTAGAGATCACGACGAAACCGTTTTTCATCGACCGCTCGATCAAGTTGCATATTAGTGGCGGCAATGATCCGGGCGTTGGTTTGGATGTCGACAACGCCCCCAACCCGTTTGAACCGCTGTTCCTCAATGACCCGCAGGAGCTTGGCTTGCATGGCCAGGGGACGATCACCGATTTCATCGACCAGCACGGTGCCGGAGTCGGCCAACTCGAACAATCCGCGTTTGACGCTACGCGCATCCGTAAAGGCGCCCTTCTCATGGCCGAACAGTTCGGACTCCATGAGATTGTGCGGTATCGTGGTGCATTCAATGGTCACAAACGGCTTGTCGGCACGGCGGCTTCATCGCGTGGCGTGGCAACCGTGCTAAAGCAGCGTAATCCCAATGTTAAGATAGTGGTCGTTGAACCGGGCGAATCCTCTGTCTTGTTGGGAGGTCAGGCAGGACCTCACAAGATCGAAGGGGTGGGCATTGGATATACTCCGCCACTCTGGAATCCCAGTCTGGTGGATGAGATTATCGCGGTCAAGACCGATGACGCCAAAGCTATGGCCAGGAGACTGGCCCGGGAAGAGGGACTCTTTGCGGGAACGTCGTCGGGAGCAAATGTCATTGCTGCCATTCGAGTAGCAGAGAGGCTGGGACCGGATGCTACGGTAGTTACTTTAATGGTGGATTCCGGTCTCAAGTACCTCAGTACGGATGTTCACAGAGGATAGAGGTTTCATCTCTCCAGACATCCGGTGCCGGTTACAAGAAAGGCCAGGAGCACGAGGCTCCTGACCTGCTCAAAACTCACCGCTATAAGCCTACTTTCCGATCACGACGGTATCACATCCTTCGGTGGTGATTGTCACCGGTGTATCCCAAAACCACGATCCAGAGTAGGTTCCTGGTTTGACCAGCACCAGCTTGGCATCACTAAGGGTAGCGTTGGCCGTGACGATCGCATGATCCAAGGTTCCCTTTGGCTCTTCTTTGGTGCCTTCATCGGTGTCAGAGCCGCTCCCTTCATCGATATAGATGGCATAGCCGTTCTCGCGGATACCGCAATTCGGCAGACAGTCCGGAAGGTCGTCTTCATCACAGGCGCCTTCACAACTGTTGCAACCCTCACCGTCCCACAGCCCGTAGCATTTGTTCCGCTGTTCGATCCGGCCCGGAATATCGAAGTAAGTAAAGTACTGATCCCGCCCGGTCGAAACCCAGTTGGACCACCAGGCGATACCGGAATCATTGACGCTCGCCGATGAAGAAGTCCCGAATTGGCCGGTCCGCTGCATTATTCGCACTGCCACCAGTTCCTCGCACCAAAAGCACATGTGTCGCTTGTCGCGCAGGTCAATTTCAGGTTCACCGGCTTCATCGTTGCAGACATAATTCACATGTCCGCCGTTCATGAGGCACTTGTATTCGGAGTGCCAGACACTATCCTCGTTCACACCTCCCTTGAAAAGATTTCCGACGAGGGAAAAGACATCGGGATTGTACTGACTTCCGGGGGCGAGATGCTGCCACAACTGTTCGTTGCGCCTCTTGCTGTAGGCGTAGTTGGATAGGTTGAAGATCGACAGGCTGTCATCGTGGGGATTACTCCCGGTAGATGCGGCGTCGCGATTGTCAATGTACTCATCCCTCAGATAGCCAAAGGTGTGTCCAAATTCATGTATCTCGTTGGTGCCCATACCGATTTTGATATACTTATCGGTCGTCAGATCCTTTACCCGAAAAGCTCGTCCGCTAACCGTACTGTCCGTACCGTCGCCTTTTCGTAAGAACATGCAGATATACAGATTCTCGTAAGTGCTGGCCATGGCGCTGATCAGGTTACTGCCGTCGACTGAGTTGTCCAGGGTCGAGGGATGCCGTGTGGTCACCTTTGGCGCCGGCAAGTCATCGATGGACTGATACAATCTCGCCCGAAAGACACTATCCTTACCCGTGCTACCTGAAGTCCAGCCGCTCGATGAAGTCTTACGGTCAGAGTCCAGTTTTACCGCATAGTAAGAATTCCTAAGGGAGTCCTCCGGACCGTCACACCGAGCCGTCGATTCCTCAAACAGAGCCCGGACGCGGAACGCCTGTTTGTAATAAGTGTAGGGTCTGACAACCATAATATTGTTGTACAATGTGGTACATCGAGCGAAGAAGGAATCAGCGTCGGCGGCCAGGTATCCATCGCACAACATCAGGATGTCTATTATCTCATCGGTGCCAAGGGTAATGGAATCACCCGGGTTGCCTGTAAAGTCGGGTACTTTACGCGTACCGTCCAGGGGGTAAGGATCAATCTGCTCGAGCGTGAAGGCCATCAGTTCCGGCCCGAAGATCAAGACTAATCCCAGGATCACAATAAGAAATCGAAGCGTTTTCATTTTCATGTCTCCCGCATCCTACTGAAGTGTCACCAGGACCAGGACATAGCCCTGCCCGGATTCGAGGGACGACATTGCTTTTCCAATGATCGTGCCGGGTGCTCGCCTGAGGTCCGAGGCAAGCATAGCGTGACCGACGGTAGAAGATGTGGTCAGCATGTCACCCGGTTGGACCGCGCCGAAAGATGCATCGACCAGACAATAGACGCGACCGGTCAGAGCAACAGCGTAATCACCGTCGGTGATAGTACCGCTCTGGCCCATCATCATGCCCGGCTTGATACCGTTGGCGCCACTGATGATTCCGGCTACGGCCGGATCGTATGCGCGTCGGCTGACTTTGAGCTGTCCGATCTGTTCTGAATCGATAGAAACAACCATCCCCGGTAAGGGGGCGATTCCGTCAACTGTTTTCCTAATATTGAACTGCTCCGACAGGTCGGAGCCACCGGTTATTTCGAGCACCTCGGTAGTCACGCGACCGTCGCCGCCGGCATCGGAGGTTTCCAACTTAATGGCCGATTCGCCAGAGGCGTTGCGCAAAATGATCTTGGCTGCATTGTTGTCGTCGGCATCCACGAGTACGGTATGATTTCCAATATCATTGTACATTGATAGCATTCCACCGCCGGAAGAGGAGGCGACCTGCAGGCTGACAATCTGAGTGTTGCCGTACTGATTGCGCATATAAATGCCGGGCAGATCGGATTGGTCCGCCTCAAGCCACATGGTAACAGCGTTATTGCTGTTGTAAAACCAGGCTACTCCACCACCGCCCGCTTCCTCTTCGCCGTCAAAACGAAGTCCGTCTCGTTCGCCCGACTGGCCCAGAGACAGGAAACCGCCATCAGAGCCGCTTTCGCTAGCTTTCAGCTCGGCCGTCTGGAATCCATTGGGCCCGTGGGCTGTCAACGAGCCGCCGAACAGTGCACCGGTGTTCAGGTGGACCGAACCGGCCGTGCCTTTATCATAAACACCTACATGTTGGGAAGAACCATCCACGTCAATTGCGGGTGTGCCCGCATCATTACTTACAGTGAGATATCCCGCGCCAAGCAAATCACCAACGAGCTTAATCCGTTCTGCTCCGGCTGCGTCGTGAACGGAAAGATACCCACCACCATCCGGGGGGCCGACCGGATTGAGCGTTAGTTTGGTATTAAAGACGTTGTCCTGGACTTCGACATTGCCGCCTCTGAAAATACCGGCGGGTCCACCGCCGTCATTAAATGCAGTGAAGGCTGGACCAGTACCATTTGTTGTTGTTATGAGAGCAGACTCTGTGTTAGCGACGTTGCCAATCTGAAAATAGCCTGCTCTCCCAAGACCACTATTCAATACTTCAAAAGCGTTTCCTCCGGCTGTACTTTGCAGGGAGATGTCACCGGTCACCGTTCCACCGGTCGTCTTGTCAATACTGGCCACGCGGTAAGCATAGGGATAAGCGGCCAGTTTGGTGCGTGGTTCTATTGATTCACCATCGACCATTACTTCCATCCAAAGGGTGTCCTGATTAAAGAAGACTGAGTCGGGAATACCACAGGCCGGGCAGGACGAACCCAGATAGTGGTTAAGCTGACCGTCCACAATATCAATTGAGGTTACTTCGGCCCACAGAAAAGAACCGCCGGTCGAATCGGCATAAAGAAAATAACGAACGCTCAGACCGTTCTGGGTGAGTGGATCACCCATATCGTCGGTTAATACGGCCTGATAGCTCATCTGCCGGGGAAAGTCACCGGCTGTCACAATTGCGGCGCAAACCATCACATAAAAGAAGACCACCGCTCGGGAAAATACCATCATCTTGTCCTCCTGAGACAGATTATTTAGATGATTAGTCGTTCCATCGATCAAAAGGTTCTGTTGGAACGATAAAAAATCGACTAAATGGGTAGATTATCTTGTTAACTCCATATTTTGACCTGATGTTCGAGTTGCCGCACCGAAAAGCCCCCTGCAGTATACTCCGCCGGTTCGACGCCATCGGTAGTGACATAACATACGTAACATGGATGCATTTTATCGATAACAGAATCATGATGTGGCAAAAAGACGGCGATTCCGGGGCTCTTGGGGCTTTCCGATATCTGATAGAGGCGGCGATGGTGGCATTGGTCGTGGTTTCCGGTGACCAGTTGGTCCGGACAGGACGACTTGCCGGTATTGCCAGACAGTTACAATGTCGTTATATTCACGGCCAACTAAGAGACCCGGATTACTATTTCAGATGATACCAATTCGACCAAGGCGTCCCCAATTCGACTCTGAAGCAGCCGAAAAATTGCTCAGTGAGTTGTATGGACTCTCAGGCGTCGTAGAGGAATTGCCCAGCGAGCGAGATCGAAACTACCGGATAACCACCCAGACCGGCGTGGGTTATGTACTCAAGATCGCGAACGTCAACGAGGCCGGAACCAACCTGGAATTCCAGAATGAAATGCTCGATCGGATAGCAAAGAGTGATATATCTTCCTATTTCCCAACCGTTGTTCACTCGCAATCCGGCCAGATGATGCAAACGACAGAGGGGCGCGACCAAGAACAGCACTGGGTGCGTCTTCTCACCTTTCTTGATGGTCAGCCGTTGTCACAGATAAAGAACCGTGCTCCCGAACTCATTAGTTCGGTCGGTGATTTGTTGGGACGAATGGATAGTGTCCTGACAGGTTTTTCTCACCCTGCGGCCAGGCGAGAATTCTATTGGGATTTGGCCGGAGCGGTCGAGACGATCAAGTCGCTTCAATCGAATTTGCAGAGTCCCAGGAAAAAGGAACTGATTGATTACTATCTTTCATTGTACTCAGAGGTTGTGCGCCCACATCTGTCCCATCTTCGAAAAAGCGTCATTCACAACGACGCCAACGACAACAATATACTGACCGGGCTGGTAGAGGATAAAGCTACCGGTCTCAGCTTCAGGAGAACAACGGGCCTGATCGATTTTGGAGATGCCGTCTTCTCTCACACCATCAACAATCTGGCCGTGGCCGTTGCCTATGCTATGCTCGATGTTGATGACCCGCTTCATGATGCCGGCTTTCTGGTGGCCGGATACCATCAACGGATGCCGCTTGACGATTCGGAGTTCGCAGTTCTGTTCGTTTTGGCGTGTGTGCGTTTATGTCTCAGTGTTTCCATTTGTGCCTATCAGCAAAAACTGGAACCGGAGAATGAATATCTCAAAGTCAGCGAACAACCTGGCTGGGCTCTGCTTGAACGAGCTTGCAGGATAGGTCCCCACTTCGCAGGCTGCTATCTGCGTAATGCATGCGACTATCCACCCTGTCTCGAATCGGACGGGGCTGTAGGCTGGTTGAAACCATACTCCCGTCGTCGGGATGACAAATCGCACGATCGGATATTGAGTGAGCGAGAGAGTCTGATAGGTTCTTCGTTGAGTGTTGCTTACCGGGAGCCTTTGAAGATCGTGCGGGGATACCTTCAGTACCTCTGTGACGACAAGGGTCTCAGATACCTGGATGCCGTGAACAACGTACCGCATGTCGGTCACTGTCACCCTAAGGTCGTGGCGGCCGGACAAAAGCAGATGGCGCTGCTCAATACCAACACTCGTTACCTGCACGCTTACTTGACCGAGTACGCCGCTCGCTTGACGGCAACTTTGCCGGGTGACCTGTCGGTCTGTTACTTTGTTTGTTCCGGGTCGGAGGCTAACGAGTTGGCCATTCGCCTGGCCCAGGCTCACACCGGAGGGAGTGAGTTTGTAGTTATCGACGGCGCCTATCACGGCAACACCGGTCTCTTGGTCAACTTGAGTCCGTACAAGTTCGATGGACCCGGCGGCAGCGGTGCGCCCGGCTTTGTGCATAAGGTGCCAACACCTGACTGTTTTCGAGGAGAGTATCGTGGCCATGGAATCGATCTGGCCCGCAAGTATGCCGACCACATCAAAGATGAAGTAGCTGAGATTGTATCCGGTGGTAAAAAGACTGCAGCCATGCTGGCCGAGTCGGTGATGGGCTGCGCCGGCCAGATCGTCTTCCCCGATGGCTATCTAAAGGAGGCTTACGAACAGGTGAGAGCGGCCGGAGGTGTGTGCATTGCCGACGAAGTGCAGATTGGTTTTGGCCGAATCGGCTCACATTTCTGGGCCTTCGAAACTCAGGATGTAATTCCCGATATCGTTACTTTGGGAAAACCTATCGGCAATGGGCACCCGCTCGGCGCCGTTGTCACCACGCCCGAAATTGCGGCCTCGTTCGATAACGGCATGGAATACTTCAATACTTTCGGAGGTAACCCGGTGTCGTGCGCAATCGGCATGGCCGTCCTGGACGTCATCGAACAAGAACGCCTACAGGAAAACGCCCAGAAAGTCGGCAGCTATCTCAAGGAAAGATTGGCCGAACTCATGGATCGGTTCGAGGTCGTTGGTGATGTGCGTGGCCTGGGGTTGTTCATCGGCGTTGAATTGGTCGTTGATCGAGAGACCCTGAAACCGGCCACGTCACTGGCTGCGTTGGTGATTGAAAAAATGAAAGATGCGGGTGTTCTGCTCAGCAGCGACGGGCCGGATGAAAACGTGATAAAGATCAAACCTCCGATACTGTTCAACTATGACAACGCCGACCGCCTGGTTGATAGCCTGGCGAAAACCCTCGACGGCGCCTGCTGAGAATATAGCTCCGGGGTCGCGCCGTTGTGGCCGGCCGGCTCACCCGAACCTAACGGTGCGAACCGCTTACTGAAAAGTCACCACGACCGAGTCGCGCACGGAGACGTCATCCTCGGCGAATACAACCACCTCGTATGTTCCGGCCGTACCTATAAAGATCTCTGCCCAGGCGATGCCGAAGCTGTCAGATTGCACTTCACGCCGCAAGGCCGATACCTCGGAGCCATCAGCCAGGTTGCGTGTCAGGTAGGTAATCCGATTGCCCTCCGATGGCGTTCCGATGCCGGAGAAAAACTCAAGTTCGGCCGTAAGCAGTATCCGGTCGACACCGTTGGCGGTGGCCGTGAAGCGATCGGGGATCAACTGGATGCGCTCAGGTAGCGCCCTGGTAAAAGTAATCTCCTTTGTTTGAACGAAGCCGTCCATCTTCACTGCAATCGTGTTGACGCCGAATCGGGTGGTCGAAACCAGACTTACATCATCGCAGGAACCGGCGACACTAATAGACACCTGTCGACCTTGCTGATTGTCGTCGCTCTCCCCGCCACTGATGCGATAGAGTCCGAACTCGGTCGTCAGGGTCGCCGTGGAGCCTTCGGGCGTTTCGTCACCCAAACATATATGCACCACCGC
The DNA here is from genome assembly GCA_029860345.1 of Candidatus Zixiibacteriota bacterium. Classification (NCBI taxonomy): domain Bacteria; kingdom Pseudomonadati; phylum Candidatus Zixiibacteriota; species Candidatus Zixiibacteriota bacterium. The sequence goes on from JAOUBJ010000016.1 coordinate 114,867, forward strand.
ATCGGAGACGCCGTCGGCAGGGATGCTGGTTGGTGTCACGTCGAAACTAAAAATCTCCGTCTCTGAAAGGGACTTGGGGTCTCTCAATGAACAGGAGGCAAGCGTTGCGGCGATGACGCACAAAACTGCGGTCATCCGCCATCGGTGTATTGATAGAGTGGTTTTCATAACTTTAGCAATCAATTGTTACCGCAATTCCGCTGACGTGGTTACAGCCCGACCGGGTTTGGCCCTGCACCATTACTTGCTCGAAATAGGTGTCCCCGGCCGGTTGACAGGCAATCGTTGCTTTCACGGCAAACGGGACAGCGACGTTCTCCGGTAGATCAAACCAGTCTGAGCACTTGCTGTCATTGGAGTTCGCGTCGCTAATCCGACATGCGTTGGTATTCGTGAGCGACGCGCAGACTTTACCCTCTGTTGCGTGATTCGCTTCCAGCGTACCGGTAATTGTGAAGCTAACTCCGCACGAGGTATTGTACTCCACTGGATTGACGGTCAGAGTCACTATCTTCTCTATAGCCGCGCCGTTTTGTCCATTAGGGGCCGTCACTTGTCACCTCCTTGAGTTTATTTAACAGGTCCGCATCAAAGTCAAGACTCAGCCACAGCGCTGCTTTCTCGGAGTCCCTGTTGCTGGCCAGCGGGTTGAGGCTGGGTTGCTTGAAGAACACAGCGCCAATGGTGATACCGAAGTTGGGGTTTATGTCATATCCAAGTCCGATTACGGGGAAAAAGCTGCCGAATGATTCGAGCTGCTGTCCGCGATAACGGAACTCGTTGGAGAGCAGTCCTCCCACCACCAGAGATATTCTCGAACGACCCGTGGGATAAGGGTCGGGGAGGGACCGGTCCACCAGTTCAAAAAGACGGAATTTCAGTGCGGTGTAGGTAGTCCCTTCGATCTCAGCGCTGCCGTGACCAGTCGAATTGAGTACGGCAAAACCGCCCCCGATTACGGTGCTGATGCGAAGTTTGTCGATCTCGGCCTTGGCTGCCGATGGGTCGGAGGTGACCAGTATCTTCGCCTCGGGGAGGTAATAGTCGTCCAAGAGACTTTGCAACTCAGTCCTAATCCCCGCCCGCTTCTGTTCGATGAGTTTCTCATAGTTTTCGATAGTCGTTTGATTTGGACGGGTTTGCTGCAGCTCAAGCTTCAGGTTATCCAACGTAAGCTTCAATGGCCCGTACAGTTTACCAATCCTTTTCAACTCGGTGTTTGTTGCCTGCAACGGCTGGCTCCCAAGCTGAACATCACCGTTCGCAGCCACCTCAGCACCGGTGAAGCTTCCGTATTGAATAGCTGATGCCGGAACGGCGCCAACAAGCTGCTCGGTCAATGCTAGCTCGATATTTGGCAACAAAGTTACAAGGGTGAACTTGAAATCATTCGTCTTGCCAAGTTCGGTTAGGCGATTCTCTACGGCCGAAGAGATGCGAACGAGGCTTCTGGGGTCTGTAGGCACTTTGATCAAGAACTGAAATGTGAACTCGAAATCGGCGTGGATCGGCGTCAGGGGACCTACGGCGATCTTGAATTCACTGTCCTTTTCGCTGCTTCGAATCCAATAGCCGCCGGGCGGCGTCTTGCCTGAGCCGCCAGCCTTCGACTTCCGCTCGATCTTCAGCACCACCGCATCCACCGGCCCGGCATACAAAGGGAGAACTCCCGTAATCTGGAACGGCTTGTTGTAAGGCACCGACGTTTTCGAAAAAGTGTGGCCGATCAACTTGATGGTCTGTAATTCATCCGCCCGTGGACGTTCAGACGGTAAGACAGAATAAAACAGCAGCGCTACCATAAGACTGCCGGCAAACCTTAGGTTCATAGTATTCTCCCATGATAGTGTTCAGTCGCATCCAGTGATTGCGTCCAGATCGCGTTCTTCTCAATCCTGCGGAGCACGGACGCTCTCGATACGAGCACGCTGCTGCGCTCAGACCTCAAAGTATAGAAATCGCCACCTGTTTGTCAATACTCTTTAGGGGACGAGAATCACGTCTATGTGAAGTGTCAGTGAAGACCCTGTTCCGTCCTTTATATCAGCTATTAGCTCCGCTACTCTGAGCCTTATACGAAACGATTGGATGATCCATTTGAAAGTGGATATAACAAGTACGTGGTCTGTCCACATTAGCACGCACTCCTTCCGGGCATACTCCCGACAGAACTCGCCGCTACCGTCGTCAACAAGATGCACAACACCACCAGAGGCATCAACAGCCGCGATCCGTACACCTTATGCAGAAATATACTAAGACATTCACGTTGGAGCTTTAGGGAAGGCTGGCTATATTCATAGTAGAACCTGATTCCCCGAGGCCACCGCCGTTTAATAACGGTCTGTCGCGCTTATTGACGTCCTGTCGCGTTCAATAACAGTCTGTCGTGTGCGAAACCAGGACACCATTCGGGGGCCGACTCGGGGAGGTTGAGCCAGATGAATGAATAAAACCAACCGCCAACTCTTTGAACAAGTAAAACTCGGGCACCAACCGGCCTGGAAAGAGTTGGTGGCACGATATGAACAGGCCGTGATGGGCGTGGCCATGCGGTGCGGTCTGGACAGAACCGACGCAGAAGATTGTGCGCAGATGAGCTGGCTGGCTCTCTACAGGAATCTCAACTCCATCCGTGACCCCGACAAGTTGGGTGGCTGGCTTATAAGAACCACCCGCCGAAACGGTGTGCGCATGGCCAAACGACTGGCCTTGACAAGCAAGTACGCAGAGTCGGACGGTGTGATGGAGATGGATCAGTATTCCAATGAAGAGGTGACCAAACTCGAACTACAGGTGCATCTTCAGTACGCTATCAACCAATTGGACGATCGTTGTCAGAAACTACTGCGAGCGCTATTCTTCTCACCCAAGGGAGATTCCTACAGCGAAATCGCACGCCGGTTGGACATATCGCTTAACAGCATCGGCCCATTCAGATATCGATGTCTTGAAAAACTGCGTCGCATTCTGAAAGAATGTGGTTTTTTGTAGTACGGATTTACTCATCCGGCGCCTCTTCAGGTTGGATCGGGTAAAGTCGCATTGGAGCGGCATCATAAAGACACAGCAAGTCTCATGACCTGATCCGGCCGATGACCATAGGAAAGGTATTCAATGGAACGCAAGACTCGTCACCCGTCCAGACAACGCATGATAGAGGCCGCTGAAACGGGCGTGGTTGGCTTTCGTTCACACTTGGTCGAATGCGACTCGTGCCGTACCCTGTTTGACCTGCTCTCGAAATTCCCATCAAAAGGTGTCCGGGAGCTACACCATTCATCACCGAGTCTTCTGAAACGGATCGAAGCCATTCCATCCAACTACAAAGCAAAACCCGACATACCAATTGTGGCCGGATGCATTATCTCCGACTCATGGAGCCAGGTGGCCTCCGCCCAGCTTAGAGACGTAGCCACCGACGTTACCCGACGACTGGTGCTGCGGGCAGGGCAGATTGATCTGGAGTTGTCGGCCGAACGTCATCTGGGCAAATGGGAATTCGCCGCCCGAGTGTATGACCACCGGAAAGCTACCGCTAAGTTCGTGATCAAAGCGGGCGCCCGCAAAGTACAGGCGGGAGAATTAGGTTTCTATTGTTGGTCGTCCAAACGTCCGCCCGGAAAGATCGGGCTACTGCAAAACTCGCATCTTATTGAGTTTGAGGGCCTGTCATGGTGAGGTCGGATAAAAACACGGATGTTGTGATCCGCGTGTTCCTGTCCTCGGGTGATACTCGCGGCGTCGATCCGCAGGTCCTGGCCGACGGCATCGACCAGAAGATAAGGCTGCTCGCTCAAAGTTCGCTCAGATCAGCCTTGGTTATGGCGCGAGATTTCGTGAAACAGTCGAAGGGCCGGCCGCCGGTTCTGCTGAGTACCGCCCTTAGATCGTTGGGAAGGGTTTCTCTTGCGGCCAGCGATTATTCCGGAGCACGGAAGGCATACTTGCAGGCCCGGAAAATGTTGCAGCACGACTGGCTGGTGCGGGGACAGGTAGACAGAACGCTCATTGACATATATATGTATCTGGACGATTACCGGTCGGCCAAGCGGCATGCCAAAGCGGCCATGGCGACCTTCCAACGCCACCGAGCGTTTCAGGAATTGGCCAAGACAAAAAACAACTACGGCAATCTTTTCCACCGACAAGACCGTCACCGTGAAGCCAGTCGAATGTATGATCAGGCCTATCGGGTTCTTCGTAAGGGCAAAGACAAGCTGTCCACGGGGCTTTGTTGCTATAACCGGGCCAACACGCTGGTTCAACTTTTTGATTTCACCGCCGCCAGGTTGCTATATGAAGAGGCGGAGAGGCACTTTGAAAAACTGAGTTACCATCTGTATGCCAATGAAGCCAGGTACGGACTGGCCTGGCTCTCGATGCTGGAAGGTGACTATCATCTTGCCCTTCAGGCTTTGTCCGAATGCGAGCACAGTTACAAAAAAGCAGGGCGCAAGAAAGGTGTGGTTCTTTGCCAGCTTGACCGGGCTGAAGCGTATCTGGGGCTTAATCTGTTCGGCGACGCGCGGGATACCGCCCGCTTGGCCGAAAGGAACGCGCGCAAATTGGGTATCGAGTACGAGTCGGCCAAGGCGGCCTTTTTCTGCGGCAAGTCGATGGTTGGCCTGGGCAGAGGCCAGGCTGCCAGAAAAGCGCTCGAACGAGCTGAAAGCGGATTCACCAAAACGAGCAACGCAGGATTTCAAGCGGCTGTACATTTCCTGAAGGCTCAGTTGGAGTCTTCAGATAAAGAAGTTGTGGCCAAGCTCCGGTCGGTCAGTCGAAGATTCGCAAAGTCTGAGTTACCGCTTTGGGAGGCCATCTGTGATTTTCAATTGATGGATCACTGCCCCGACGATCTCACTATTACGCGCCGCGTTTCCAAAAACCCTGCCATCAAAGCGGTTCCACACCTTAAGGCCCATTGGCAGACGCTCCTTGGAGATCGCGAGGCTGCTAACGGACATGCCGGTAAAGCGAGAAAACACTGGCGTGTTGCCGTCGATATACTGGATGCCGTGCGCGCGAAACTTCCGCCGGTGGAAATGCGCAGTGGCTTTGTACGCCATCGGTGCGATCCTTACCTTAGGTTGATTGAGTCAGAACTCACTACGAGACCGGTCCGCGCGGCGGCCTGGTCTGAAAGATACAAAACGGCCGGTCTCTGGGCGGTGCCGCCGGAAAACCTCGAAAACGACCCGGTTCGACAAAAGGCCGAGCGAAGCCTGGTGGATCTGGCGGCCAGAGTGACCGCCGTCGCTGGTCGACCCGAGCCTTCTCCCAGCCGGAGTTTAGCAGGATCGGCCCAGGGTCAGGGAGCCTTGAGAGCTTTGCAGGCCAGGGTTCGTCACGACCTCAGCGCTATTGAACGACAGGCTCGCACCGATCATGTCGCCTTCGGCTCGTTGCTAAAACATATTGAAGAAGTATCTCTAAAAAAGACGCTGGTGCAATTTCTCTTCCAGGCCGATGAGTTGATCGCTTTTGTCCACCAGCGTGGACAGTCGAGAGTGTGCCGCTTTCCTCACGGTCGACGCATGGTCGAGGAGTTTGTGTCCTGCTGGAATTTTGTAGTGGCGCGTGAACAACTCAACCGGCGGGCCGGCAGTAAGGCGTCGCTTCAGGAAGAGCGGCAATTGCTTGAGCAGCTTGGCCAGAATCTATGGGCGCCCATGGAGATCGGCGCCCGAGAAAAATCGGTGGTGATTATCCCCGACGGCAGGTTGGCCAATCTGCCCTGGCAGGCTTTTAGATGTGAAGGAGACCATTTGATCGCCCGCCACCGGTTGACCTTCAGCCCAAGTTTGCTTCACCATGTCCAGGCAAAAAAGAGACGTATCCGTTCAGACAGGATCGAACTATTCGTCGGTCGCACCGACGATCTCAGGAATGCCCGCGCCGAAGTCCGGGTGCTCAAGGAGATGGGCAACGGATCGGTGGTGGTGCGCGATCCATGTCGCCGCGCCGATTGGCCGGACAAAAGTGAGGCGCGCCTGTGGCATTATACAGGGCATGCTCAATGGAGACCGGATAATCCGTTCTATTCATCGTTGACACTCGCAGATGGTCCCTTGTTTGCGGCCGACTTCAGGCTTAAGAGAAACAAAGTGGGCTTGGTCGTCCTGGCCGCCTGCCGCACCGGTCGCACCTCGGTGTTGCCCGGCGACGAGGCGGACGGTTTGGTGCGATCGCTCTTGGAGATGGGTGCGAAAAGTGTTTTGGCCAGCCATTGGGCGGTGTCCGATCGGTCTACCGCTTATTGGATGAGGCTCTTTTATAATAGATTACGGACTGGCGAGACGGCCGCGAACGCAGCCACCAAAGCCGCAATAGAAGTCCGAGAGAAATACCCTTCAGCTTATGATTGGTCCGCCTTCTCAATTTCCGGTGCGGGCTAGGGAGAAAAATGATATGTGTTATCGGTTATACAAGAAACTCGTAAGTGTCATGCTGGTGCTGACCGTCGGAATGGCCTTGGCTGCGTCCGCCAACGCATTGCGATATGAACCGAACGAATTGGTCATCAAGCTTCAGGAGGGTCACTCCATTGAATCCATAAACCAACAATTCGGCACCGGCGTCAGCCAGCACCTGGCCCAACTGGACATCTATCTATTGTACTGTTTTGCGTCCGAGGGTTTGGATTCACTTTCCGCCGAGATAGCTGCGCTGCCGGAGGTGACTTTCTGCCACCCGAACTACCTGATAGACCCATTGCAACCGGTTCAGGGAAGTTTGCCCATTACCGACCTGGCCGGAGAAGGGGACTACTGGGGGCAGCCGGCCGTGGACTTGCTCAACCTCGAAGGTGCTCACACCATATCGACCGGAGCCGAAGTAACGGTTGCGATACTGGATGGAGGTATTAATTACAATCACCCTGAACTAGCCGGGTCGGTCAGTTCCGGATACGACTATGTCGACACCGACGCCGACGCCTTCGATGAACCGGGCGGTGCCAACAGCGGGCATGGCACTTTTGTGGCCGGCGTGATGCACCTGGTCGCACCGGACGCCGATATTCGCGCCTATCGCGTGACCGATATCGAAGGTGAGAGCAACGGATATGTCGTCGCCGAGGCTATCTTACAAGCGGTCGACGACGGATGCCGCGTCATAAACCTCAGTATGGTGACAATGGACGAGCACGAGGCACTAAGGGACGCCGTTGAGTATGCCATGGACAACAATGTTGTCACGGTCGTGGCCGCCGGCAACCTGCAACTGGACTCTGCCTGTTATCCGGCCAGTGACGGCAACACCGTGGCCGTGGCCGCGGTTGATTCGCTGGGCGAATTGGCTGATTTCTCCAATTTCGGCGACTACGTAGATGTCTGCGCTCCCGGCGTTGAGATTTACGCGCCCTATCAAGGTGATGCATACGCCTGGTGGGGGGGAACCAGTTTTGCCTCGCCGTTTGTAGCCGCCGAGGCGGCCTTGCTTATCTCGATGGCGCCGTCCCTCACCTGGAGCATGATCACCAACGCAATAATCGGCACCGCTGTCGATATCGATGAATATGGCAGCGGCGCCGGCCTGATCGACCCATGGACGTCGTTGCAGCAAACATCCGGCAGTTCGTGCGGAGAATTGACCGGCGATGGAGTAATAAACGTCCTGGATATGTTGGCCATCCTGACCTACCTACTTGACGGTGACCCTCCTCCGGATCCTTTGTGGGCAGCCGACATTGACAACGTGCCCGGTATCACCAACAACGACTTTCAGACGATGGTGGTTTTCATACTCCAGGGCGGTGATCTGCCGACATGTACGCCGCCACCTGACACATCGTTTCCGGCCTCGGCCGATACCCTGGAGGTCAGAAACTACACGGCTGACCCCTACCAGAGCAACCTGACAATGGAACTGTGGTTGGATGCTGCCGCTCCCTACGCCGGTCTGTCTTTCCCCTTTTACTTTTCCTGCACTACGTCCGCTGTCACGCTGGACAGTATCACTGTTGAGGCGGAGGCTGAGGACAAACAGAGCCGGATAGACAATGTCTCCTCCGGAGCGGTGATCTTCCTCAACAACTTCTTCCTGGTATCACCCGCCGGTGAACAGAGGCTCGCGTTACTCCACTTCACTTTTTCTTCAAGCCTTCCGGTCGAGCAGACTGTGTTGATTCAGTCGGCTGCCTTTCCGCCGAGCAACGTAAGTGTGCTCTCCAGAGTCGACGGATATGGTCCCACTACCGGAGAGATACCGGTGTTCTTCAGTCCCGACGCCGATGGTGACGGCATTAATGCCGACACCGACAACTGTCCGTTCGTGTATAATCCCGGTCAGGAGGATGTCGATTTTGACGGGCTCGGCGATGTATGCGACAACTGTCCAAGCAACGCCAATGCGGGGCAACAAGACGCCGACTCGGACGGTGCCGGTGATGTTTGTGATGTCTGTCCGAACGATTCGCTGAACGACGGCGACGGAGATGGCTTCTGCGTCGATGAGGACAACTGCCCGATAGTCTATAACCCCGGTCAGGAAGATGCAGACGGCGACGGCCTAGGAGATGTTTGCGATGCCTGCCCGAACGATGCCGAAAACGACGCCGATGGCGATGGTTTCTGCGCCGATGTTGATATCTGTCCTGACGATGCCAACCCTGGACAGGAAGACGGCGATGGTGACAACTATGGCGACGCCTGTGACAACTGCGCGACCATTGCCAACGCCGACCAACAAGATTCCGATTATGACGGCGCCGGTGACCCCTGTGATATCTGTGACGGGGCGGACGACTTTGCCGACTCCGACTCCGACGGTATTCCCAACGGTTGCGACAACTGCGTCAATGTCTACAACCCCGGCCAGGAAGACTCCGACGGCGATGGTTACGGTGACGCTTGCACCGACGGTATCTGCGGTGATATCAACGGCGAATCAGGTTCGGGCGGGCCTATCGACATAATCGACCTGGTGCATCTTTTGAACTATCTGTACCACGACGGCGCGCCGCCGGCCAGAATGTGGGCCGCCGACCTGGACGCAGTGCCGGGTATCACCAACAATGATGTCGCGACCTTTGTCGCCTGGTTCTTCAGCGGCACCCCGGCACCCTCCTGTGCGGTTGTTCCGGACAGCAGTTTCCCTCTCTCCGGTGACGTTCTGGAATTGATCGGCTACCAGGTTCCGGCCTTTGACGGTTCCGCTGTAGTCGAACTGTGGTTGAACAGTTCTGATAGTACCGTGGGCATTGCCTTCCCGTTCTCGTTCAGTTGTGCAACTTCCCCGGTCAATCTGGATAGTATTGTCGACCACACCGCCCTTGGAATTATCAACAGCAACCCCATCTCCAACAGTACCGGCCGCGCGCTGTATGGCGCTTCGGCAACCTTTGAGGGACTACCTCCCGGGCGGCAGAAGATTGCTTCGCTGCACTTTTCGGTGACGGCGTCGTCCGAAGCACAGGACATTATATTCGACACAGTTCTGTACCCACCGTCCAACACCATTGTCCTCAGCAGGCCTGGTTCCGAAGCTGAAGCGGTCGGCGTCATTCCGACTCTCAGTTTCACCGCCGCCCATCCGGACGACGACGGCGACGGGTATGACAATTCGGTCGATAACTGCCTGGCCGTGCCCAACCCCGGTCAGGAAGATTATGACAGTGACGGGATCGGCGATGTGTGCGACAACTGTCCCAGCATGGCCAACGCGACCCAGGCTGACACCGACGGCGATGGCATCGGCGACGCCTGTACTTTCATGACCGCCACGGCCTCCGGACAATCGGTCGAGATCAGTCTCCACAATGTCACTTTAACCTTCGATAATGTGACGGCGCCCGGCGAAACCGAAATGACTCTGACCTCAACGGGACCGGCTGCGGATTCCGGTTTTATGATCCTGCCATCGACCTTGGCCGAATACTGCAATCTTACAACCACCGCAGCCTACGACGGCATGGTCGAGATTTGCATCACATACGACGACTTGATCCTTCAAAAGCTGAATGAGAATTCCATCGACCTGATGCAGTGGTCAGGCGCCGCCTGGTCAGACATCACGGTCTCTTTGGATGCGGGGAACAACACCATCTGCGGCACGGCCTCGTCTTTGTTGCTGGACGTGCTGGCTATTCCCCTTGGCGGGTGCTGTGTCGAGCGTGGTGACATAAACCACGGTGATGGCGGCGTGGCCGTTGACATCGCCGACCTGGTCTACCTGGTCGACTTCATGTTCTCGGCCGGTCCTGCACCGCCTTGCACTGATGAAGGTGATGTAGACGGTAGTGCCGGGCCGATCGACATTGCCGACCTCGTTTATCTTGTCGACTTCATGTTCAATGGTGGCGCCGTGCCGCCGCCGTGTCCGTAGCTTGTGCGTGAAAGTGCGTAGAGGCACAGAAGCGGAGTAGGTTTTTCCTTCTCCGCTTTTTGTGTGGGATTGACAGTGCGCATTTGTCCTCCCGGCGGGTCACAGTACAAAACGAGTAGGCCGCCTCAAACCTTGTTTGGGGCGGAAACCTCCTACGCCTTCAATCGCTTGGCGATTTCAGTGTTCATCAGCCAGCCCAACATCGGCTCATCCGGCTTGCCGCTTTGAGTCACGAACACGTCCTGACAATTTGGAACGGCGTCCATCGCATTCTTGGCGTCATCGATTGTGTGGTCAATCGACACAAAGGCCAGAGAATTCTCGACCATCGCCCGCATGTTATTGAACTCCAGGAAGTCCGTCAGTGACTTTTTGAGCACTTGGTCGGCGGTCGAAGCACCCTTGTCAACTCGTGAAATGAACTTGAACAAGAGGCTTTGATGCACAATGTACTTCACCGCATCGTTTTCGAGTATAGGGATCCGTGTCACCACCCCCGCAAACAAATCGTTCAGTTTTCTGAGCGGCAGAACATCTTCGTTCTCGTCTTGTGTGAGGTGCAGTGCCGTAATCGATTTTGTCGGCAGCATCAGGTCACTGACGTCTTGCACATCACCCAGTTTATTGGCTCTCTCAGCATCACCTTTGTCATCGGACGTTTTGAAGAGAGCTTCAAACACTTCGCGAAGTTTGTCCGCCGCCTTTTTGGAGAACATGCCCGCCAGTCCGGACAAGGCTCCGACACCATACGGGCTCATGTTGGGGTCGTCCGAACCCATGGTAGTTAAGAGTATTCCGCCACGCACACAGAAATATAGAATTATGGAAATCGCCGCGCCGATAAACGGTCTTAGAACATACCACCAATACCAGCTTTTCGTGAGGCTCTTGTTGCCCACGTAGGTCGCGAAAGAAGTGGCGGCGTGGATAATACTGCCCAGCGCACCGGTGAGGATCACGAGAAACAGCAACCGGCATTCACGGAGAACTTGAAAGTCATCACAGAACACCGGAGCACGATCTGCCCAGGCAATTCCTGTCCATCCGTCAGGGACATACCACAGTTCCAGGATGCCATAGATGAGAGCGACCGTCATCGCCATCATATACACGCCGAGCCAAAACTTGCCTGTGCGCCAGTTCACCATGCCTACCTCCTCCGAAGATTAGCCATTACTTACTGATCCCGGTTTGGCCGGAGCTATCCACATGCAACAACAACCAACCCCGACCCAAAAGAGACCTCTCTATCGCACTAACGTCTGACTCTGAAAAATACCACAACGTAAGGCACGGCGCAATAGGCCAGCAAAGCCAGAAACATCACGAAAAATTGAGTATCCTGCCAGATGTAGGGCATCGCGTTGGGATCGGTCTGAAACTGTGCCGCGCTTCCCAGCCTGATCGGCGCCGGCCATTTGATCAGGAATATCACCGTCGTTACAGCTCCCACGGCCAGGTAGACCGGTCGGATCAGATGCCCCTTCCCGGACACAAGCCATCTGAAAGCCAGCCAGTTTCCCAGGTAAGCGGCCAACACAAGGCCGATCAAGTAGAGCCCGGCCAGCAACGAAAGCAGACCATCCCCCCTGAGTTGCTCCGCCTGCAGGCACCAGTATTGGGTTTCCCAGGCCGGCCAGGCACTGAAAAAAACGGCAATCACCGGCGTGAGAAACAAGGCCGCGTAGATCACCGACAGGTTCCTGAACCGACAATACGCCAGCCGCGACCTCTCAGGCGAAGCACTGTGCTCCGATACAATATGGCGGCGTCCCAGGTCGACAAACAGAGCGCCGGTGATAAAGGCTACCTGTACATCGGTAGGTACAACCATGATGCCTCCTCAGCTTGATTCACACATTGTCCAGGTCGTAACCGATTCTCAGCCTAATCTGATGCCATTCCTCATCCATCAAAAGGAAGTAGCCGAACAGCCTGTACTTGTACACGCCGGGGTCCGCGGCCGGATCAAATGGCTTGTGGACTTCTGTGGCATACATCAGATGTCCCAGATAGAGTCCATCGGCTATCGCAACCAATTCGTCGATGCAGTAGCGGTCCGGCTTTATCGTTTTCAGGTTCGGCCAACGGTAATTGAAGTTGAAGATTGTCTTTCCCTTGCAGGTGGGATTTATCGATTTGGCCTGATGGGCTATGAAGAAGAAATTCTTAAGGTCATAGCCGTAGGTCATAGCCTCTTCAGCCGTAGCCGGCTCGGTCCAGATGCCGCCCACCTTCATGAGCTCACCAACGAACTTCTCCTTGCTGGTTCTGAGCGCCTGCGTATTGGCACCCCAGAAGGTAGGTATCTCACCGGTCTCTTTTCCATCGGTGATGTCCCGAAGGCGGTTGTCTGGAATGTCCTCAAACGACTTGCCGGTCCAGGTGCTGAAATGTCGCCCCAAAAAACTCCAGGCTCTATTAAGCACATTGACATCGAAGAACTTAAGCAGCCCCGCCGAATGCCAACTGACCAGAGCGCCGCGGAAGAACCCTCGCACCTCGGGGATACCTATCCCGCGGTTGAACAGTTCCTGCAATTTCACGAAGTAGGGTGAGTCGTTGTCGCAGTTCTGCTGGAGTTGGTCGGAATACTCCTGCAAAAGATGCATGATCGTCGGCTTGTCTCTCATGTCGTCGTTGATCGTGGCCATAATCTCATCGTTACACCCGGCCGAAGGCGTTTCCTCGAAAGTAAAGGTCGAGAACTTGGGCAGTTTTATCGACGCCGCAACGTCGGGATCGACCAACCCGGGCGCCGTCACCGGAATCTCCAGATATGAAAACAGCCGTCGCGCCTCGGCATTCCATGACCTGTCCCACAGCAGGAAATACCCGAAGTGTTGGTAGTGATGATCGGAGTTGGGTCCGGCCGGGTCGTAGCCCCTGAGTATCCGCTTGGTGGCGAACAGGAGTTGGCCGAGGTAGAGTCCATCGGCCACCTGCACCAACTCGTCGATCAGCCAGGTCAGAGGTACGTTGTTGCCCAGGTGCTTGAAGCGATAGTTCAATTGGAAGACGTTTCGATCCGACCCGGGATATACCGAGCGGTTCTTGTAGGCCAGGAAATGCCCGCCGTTTTTCTCGTAACCGTAGTTCTTTTGTTCTTTCTTGGGTGCTGCGCCCAGGCCCATCCACCAGTTCATGAAATAGTAGGAGACGATGTTGAGCGGTTGATGGTCGATTCTGTTGAAGTGGTTAATTCCGCGGTAGACTTTACCGTCGGGTCTATCCAAGCCCAGCGTTGATTGATTGGCCTGAGCTGCGGTCATCGCAGAGAAACTCTTGCCCACCCAGGGGCACTCATCCTGAAGCGATACGCCCCACAGCAAGCCGATCAAGTTGCCGTATTCCGACAGGGCACCTTCCTGGTCGCCGGTGCGTAACCCGATGGGAATACCGTAGTGATGACCCTCCAGGTCATCCAGGTCTTGGCCGACCTCGAAAAGTTTGGCCAGCTTCTGGATTTGGGGGGCATTGTTGTCGGTGTTGATGTTGAGTTCGTCCCAGTACGTTTTTAGCAGGTCCAGAATGGAGTCTCGGCCCTGCATGTCGGACTGAATCTCACCCAGAAGTTTATCGTTGGGATCGTGATCCGGTCGCAGGGTCCAGGTGCTGTACTTTTTCAAGCTCTCTGGGTCGATACCGGTCATCCAGTGACCGGCCTCATCATGAACAATTGATGCGCCGACCAGGGTGGAATGCGAGATGTCCACATTGATCTCCACGTCGCCTACCGCGTCGCGGAGCGTATCCTGGCGTGTCGACTTGAGCCGTGCTCCCGCCTGACTTTTCACTATCAAGTACAAGTCCGGCTTATCGCGCAAGAATGCCGGTCCCTCTGCGGCGGTCCAGCGGATGGAAAAAGTGCCATCGTCGCCGGTAGTGGTGCGTCCAATCAAGTCGTCCTTGAGAAAGTCGGCATCAAAAGCCTCGACTTTCAGGTTGGGCAAACCCTTTTGGTTCTCTTTTTCTCTTACCGTTCCGGTAATGGTGACAGACATTATTCTCCCTCCATGACATCAATGAGTGAGAGACATCATTGCGAAATCCGTTTCTTGTATCAACCTCTCATTTGAGAGGGTTCTATCATTCGTCGTCTTCGATTTCCTTCTTGAGCAGGTCGGCTCGGACCGAAACAGCTTTGGCCGCCCTTTGAGAAAACTCACGCCACGGGTCTTCGTCTGCTTTGACACAATTGGCGATGTTCTCATCCAGCGGATTCGCCTGACCTTCCTTTTTGATGGCTCCCACCTTTACGGCCGTTCCCGTTTGGTTGTCAGACTCATTGTACATGCGAAGCGAGGCAACATTCAGTGCATCATCGAGCAACACCACGGCGGCGCCTATAACGGACCTTCGTTCAACCTCGTCAACCACCCATCCGCCGGTGTTGAAGATACTAACTGGTTTGTTATAGCCGTTGAAAGACATAGCAGCTTCAAACGGTTTATGAGTATGTCCGAAGATGAAGGCGGTATCTTCGGGGAACTTCATCTTCTCGGATTCGCACTGTAACGGCAGCGGCCCTTCGAGGTATTCCGCCAGTCCTTTCTCGGCTCCGGGGCTCAGAGGTTTTGTGGTCTGTTTGCGCTCATGACTGGAGAAGCGATCGGCGGCAAAGTTGAACAGCGCCTTGAGTATTTTGGTTTCAGCCCAGTTTCCCAGGATGGTGTGGATATCTTTCTCTGCGAGGTTTTCAGCAAGATCCCCCAGGGTCCGTTTGAGACCTTTCTCAGTTCGTATCCGTTTGTAGACCATCTCGACATCTTTACCGACTTCACCCGAACGGCCCAGAGTTGACCAGAAAAAATCTATCCAGGCAAAATTCTCCGCCTCGATATCCCAGATGTGTTTGGGTTTGACTCGTTTGGGCAGAATACGTGTCTTCAGTGTGCTCATTAATATATAGAGTGACTCAATAAAGTGACCGTGCGTAAAGACGACTGCCCGGTCTTTGTCCGGACTGAGCAAAGCGTAGTTTGGATATACCGCTCGGACCGTGACGTCTTTGCAGGGTTTATGTCTGCGAATGAGTTGGGTCAGAAAGTAAGATTGAACCTTCGGAGTTGTAAACAGAGGTGTCGTATGGTACGGCCTGGGCAACTTTGTTCCGGCCTTGAGAGACTTCACATATTCCACGTACTGGCTCTCGCGGGCCATCTCCCACAGGTGATGGTCATGATTGCCGGGGATGAAGACGATTTCCTTTTCAAAAAGCTGTTGGTTGCTATCCTCCGGCATCACCAGCTCGATAAAGCGCTCGAAAACCATGGCCGCATTGTTGGTGGTAGTCAGAGCCAGCTCCAAAACGTCACCGGCCAGGACGAGAGTCGGTTTGGTGGTTTGGTTCTGATTGCCGGCCAGTAGTGTTCTCAGACAGGTCACCAACTGTTCCATGACCGGGCTCGGTTGCGTCGGATCAGGTTCGCCGCCCTGCGACAGATTGGTCAGCAGGCTGCCCTTCTCACCAAAGTGCAGATCGGACATACACACATAACGAATATCAGACATCAGGATTCTCCTTACCAAGGTTTCCTATCGTACTTGGCTGCGGTCCCTATTGTGGCAGCGGAACCGCTCTTTGTCTTCTTCTCTGGACTAAACTCCGTAGCTTCTCGTAAATCGCTTTTTCATCAGCCGGTTTCATGAACGTTTCAGGCAACGGCGGAACCTTGTGTCCGAGTCCTGCGGCCATCTCGATACCCATGGGGTTATAGGGAATCATTGTGACGTCGACGGCCCCGGCATCGGCCAGCAACTCGACAATGGCCGACAGGTTCTCATTCGAGTCGGTTATCCCCGGTATCAGCGGAATTCGTGGATGCACTTCCACCCCCGGTTCACTAACGAGGCGGCGAAGATTATCGAAGCTCAGGTGATTCGATCTTCCGATGTATTGGCGATGCGTTTCCGGATCGGCAATCTTCACGTCGAAATATACGGTGTCCACCCATGGCATGATTTTCCCCTTGAATGATTCATAATCAAAATCGCCGGATGTTTGCACGGCGGTGTGCACCGAGTTCTGTTTCAGCGATTTCAGCAGAGGTCCAACAAAATCAGGATACATTGTACACTCACCGCCGGAAAGTGTGACGCCTCCTCCCGAATGGCGATAGTAGTGATAGTCAAGCATCAGAATCTCGGTCAGGGCTTCAACCGAATAGGCCTTCCCGACAACTTCCAGGGCACTGGAGGGACAGGCGAGGGCACAGTTTCCACAACGGCTGCACCTGTCACGATGGATGCGTCCCACCATGGCCAGGTCGATAGCGCCGTGGCGACAAGCCTTACCGCAGCTTGCGCAGCCGATGCATCTGGCCGCCCTGAAAACGATCTCAGTTTCCGGATTCTGTGTCTCCGGGTTCTGACAGAACATACAACTGGCCGGGCAGCCCTTAAAGAACACCACGCTGCGGATACCCGGACCGTCCTCAAGGCTGTGCCGCTTGATGTCCACCACCAGAGGTTGTTTGTTCTGCCCAGACACCTAAGCCGCACCAAGATTATGGGCCAGGTCGCGGACCACTATATCAAACTGAAGTCTGTGGACCAAGTCTCTGGCCATGAATCCGAATTTGTACAGCAGATTGAGATTCCCGCGCACCTCAACCTCGTTTTTCAACAGCGAATTGAGAATGTCCTGGTCTTTGGAGAACAGAAAGACCAGAATGGCTTCGGTATCTTTGAAGGTTACCTTGATCTGCCAGTCGGAGATCGCCTTGGCCTGGTACTTCATGTTCTTGCCACCAAAGGTAGCCGAGGCCGTAACCTTTCCGTCGGCGGTCGTGAACAGGTAGCGACCATCAAAGCCGACAATGTTCCTGCGATACTGTTTGTTGAGATGAAAGCACAAACCCATTCCTCTCAACAACAGCCCCAGAAAATCCACGGTGAGCTTGTCGGTCAACTGCTTCCCCAGACCCTTGGTAACAGTTCTGAGTAGGGCCGTTCCTGCTTTGTCTGAAAACAGGTGGGGGATGGGTCTCAGAACTATGCGTTTCAATAACGAGAACATCTATATCCTCCTAACTCTATAGGCGGTTGGACGCACATCCCGGTGGGACATATCTGGTGATCCTACCAGGGACGGCTTTTTCATTCATCCCCCGGCAGCGGTACCGGCGGGTAATCGACCGATTTGCCGCTGGAAAGAAGGTACTCTGTGCGATCGACGATCTCCTTCTGCATCCGAGGATTCAAGTCCTTGAAATAGGCAGTGTATCCGGACACTCTCACCAACAGTTCGCTGTGCTTTTCCGGATTCTTCATGGCCTCGACGAAGGTGTCGTGGTTTGTTATGTTGAACTGTATCTCCATACCGCCTTCGCTGTCGCCGTTACCGGCGAAGTAACCTTCCACCGAAGCCACGAAGTTCTTGAGCATCTGCTCGTATGAGCCCGGTTCCGGCGTGTACTTGAAATTGAGGGCAACGCCGTTGGACAGTAGTTCGGCCGGCTGCCGAGCAACCGAGTGAAGAGCCTTGGTCAACGTGGGCGTGACCTTTGACACCGGAGTGATGCCGCTGGTAAAATTCTCGCCCGCTTTGCGTCCATTCGGCAGGGCTTGGGTCAGTCGACCAAAGCCGGCATGGTTGGTCATGGTCCAGTAGCCGACACGGTATCGTCCACCGCGGTAGGTCGTCGTTTCATTGCAGGCGCTGTCCAGCAAGCGTGCTATCCAGGTGACGTTGCCGTCGGCCAGGTCGTCATCGTTGCCGTACTTGGGCGTCTTATCTTCATTAGCCAGCCTGGTCTGCATCTCCTGGGCATCCTTGAAGTCGTTTTTCAAGGCATGCAATAACTCCTCAAAGGTGTACCGTTTCTCATCGAAAATGTACTTCTGAATCGCCGACAACGAGTCGGCGGTATCGGAGAGGCCGATGATAGTCACGCCCGAAGAGTTGATGACGGCGCCGCCCTGAATGATGTCTTTGCCCTTGTCCCAGGGTCCCTCGAAAAAGGCCGACAGTATCGGTGTCGGGTAGAAGTCCTGATGGATTGTCCCCAGGATGTTGTTGAGCGTTGTCGACTGTTTGATCAACCAACGCGCCTGGGTTTCGAAAGCCTTCTTGAAGTCATCGAATGAACCAAAGTCGGTCGGGTTACCGGTCTCGACGCTGATGAGATGATCCATTCCGGTGTGGCGGTGTCGACCGTTATAAAGGGTCAACTCCAACACCGAAGTCAGATTCATAAGAATCGAAGCCGTGTGGCCATAAAACCTGCCGTTACTTCCCGGTTCGACACAACCGATGACGCCATAGTCGCGCGCCTGTTCGATCGTTTCACCTTTGCTGGTCAGGGCATGGATGACCGCTTTGTCATTGTGCAAGGCAGGGGTGGCGCCGGTTTCGATGTTGACGGCGCAGAGCCGCTCCAAGTATGCAGGCTTGTTGACATCTCGGTAATAGCGGCCGTTCAGGTTGGGATCACGCAGCTTCATTAGTTCGGTGGCTCGTAACATAACGTAGGTGAGGTCGTTGACGGCGTCATTGCCCTCTTCGTCGACGCCGCCGATTGTGATAGCCTGATTGGAACCGGCGCCACCGAACAGTTGCTCGCCCGTCTCCGGTATGCAGGGAACGTGATCGCCGATTTTCAACCACAGGCAGCACAGAAGCTCCACCGCTTCTTCCACGGTCAGTTTGCCTGAGTCGATATCTCTTCGATAGAGTGGGTACAGTACTTGATCCAGCCGTCCCAGACTGAGACCGACGTTGGGGTTCTCAAGATGGATAGCTATCCAGCAAAGCCAGACGGTAGTCAGTCCCTCACGGAAAGTCTTAGCCTCGGCTTCCGGCACCCGCTCATGGATCTCAGCCAGGGCGAGCAGTTCTTGCTTGGCGTCGTCGTCGGTCTCTTTCTCAGCCAGTTTCCTCGCTTCGGCGGCCAGGTTGTGTGAATAGCTGATCACACCCTCAAGCACCTCGGTCAGGGACTGGTAGAAATCCTTCTGGGGGCTGTCGGCAGTCCCGAGTTTTTTGGCCTCAGCCTCGACTATCATTTTGCGCAGACCCAACCTTATGGCTTTGCTGAAGTCCGGTATCGTGTGCGATATACAGTTTACTTTGGTCGTAATGTAGAAAACCAACTTTTCGAAAAGAGATAACTCAGGTGCATATTTCTCGCGCCCCAGTTCGTCCAGATTCTTCTGGAAACAGCGGCTGCGGGCCAATTCGTTTATATTTGAGTTGATCCATCGGGGAAAGATGTCGTAGTTGAGTCTGTTTACATCCTCGTCGCTGATCTGGAATGGGTTGGCCACCCGCTCTCTTATGCTCCACAGCTCAGGCCAGAGGGCCAGGGCCAGAAACTCAGGATAAATGGGTACACCCTTGAACTTGCTGGTGGTGGAACCGGCAAAGAGTTGAGTGTCCTTGAATGCGAATGGTTTCATCCCTTTGGCATAGCCACGATGATGACGCACCACCGCTTTTCGGCGTTCCAGCACATGCCGATAGAGTCTCGCCTTGTCCAGAACAGAGATGCTCTTTTGCTTATTCAGCCCCTGTCTCTCGCTATACTCCGTAATCAGATCGGGTCGTTCTACGCATATCTCCGGCATCGCCATGAAGTATGCATTTCTAAGATTAGTAACCCGCTCGGTGAGCTTACATGAACGTAGCGAAATATCATCCAGCTTGATTTCCGGCATGGCCGTCCTCCTTTGCCAGAGTTATTCGAACTATCAACAGGTGAAAGTGTCGCCGGACACTCCCCGATCTCGTTTATGTCGTTAACTTCGACATGGTGCTGTCCGCATGCCGCTACGGTTCCCCGGAGCAAAGAAGAAGGCAAAAGTTACACCGCTACCACATCTTCTTGTTGCATTCAAAACACACACAGAGTGCTCCTGCGAGAACTTTTAATATATAGACTCTGATGCTTAAACCAACGATGCCCAAACATGAGGGTTCACAGACCTCTCAACAAAGGCTATAGAAACAGGATATCAATGTCAAGAGCTAAATGGCTTGGGTATGATAGACATTGATTCTGAGGACCCAGGTGGCGGTCCAAGAGCATCATGCGGCGACCAACAACGTAATCGGCACACCACCCCACGGGAGTTTTGACACACCCACGGTATCGTCATTACAAGGAGCTCAGCGACGAGGTAATCTCAAACCGTGGCACACCTGTCATGCCGAGCGGAGTCGAGGCCTTGCCGGTGCTGTCAGGTGACTCGCCTGACAGCAGTGGGTTGTAATGCGGGTGTCGGGCGGGGTCGCCCAACATCACTCCCTAATTTGACTTTGGACAACTAGCCCCATCGGCGCGAGACGAGGGCGGTAATCTCAATCCGTTGCACACCTGTCATGCCGAGCGGAGTCGAGGCATGGGCTTGCCGCGCTCTCCGCCGGTGGCGAAGTCGCTCACAACAACGACAAAGAGAGCCTTTTCAACACTCCCCTGCCTGTAGCTTTATAAGTAATGCAATGGCAATGGCGATGGGCTCAGTGCCGCAGGTCTCGGGTCATCGAGCGATAGCGTCGTCGATAATTGCCCGGAGTTCACCGTCCGCGTCGATTTGCCATTGGTCGATGGCGGGATCATCGTCAAGCCGGTCTGCCGTGGCCGTCGCAACAAAGGAGGTATCGGTTCCCGTGACACTGTATTGGTAGCGGGCCGACTTCATTATCTCGACACCGATAGTATCAAAGGCGTAGGGGCTATCCTTATCGGCCAGCACGCCGGGAGCAGGAATCCAGTAGCGGTCGTTGTTTTGATAGTACGAGCGTTCCATCAGGTAGATCTGACGAAGCAATTCCTTGGCCTCGGTCTGTTTCGCCTTGACCGTTGAACTCATGTAACGCGGGATGGCTATTCCGGCCAAAATACCGATTATCACCAGCACGATTAACAGTTCTATCAATGAAAAGCCGCTGTGGCTTTTCAGGCGACGTTTAGAACGGCGAGTATTTGATACACTCATACTTATTCCTAATCAGCGTCACAAGCGAATCAGTGTTTCCCCGGCTGTCCGAGACCACCACCGCCAGCCTGTATATTCCCGAAGGCTTGACCATACCTCTCTCGTACAATATAGTATCTGAAGCCTGCGGCGGCAAATCCATTTTTGAGATAGCAACGCCATCCAATGACAGGCTCGATTGAGACAATGGCCTGCCGTTCTTAACCAGTCGGTTGTTCTCCCAGCCATAGACGGTTGTTTTCAGCCGACGGTCCAGGCAGACCAGGCTGTCATGGTGGATCGTTATCTGTTGACTTTGACCTATGCTGCGCGATAGCTCTTCCTGGATGAACAAAGTTTCCTCCAGCAGCCGGTCGCGCTCCTGCCATTGGTTAATGTATTTCTTCAGAAACATGCTGCCTGTAACGACCAATCCCAGTAGGATTGTCGACAGGGCCATAGCAACTATCAGCTCGGCCATGGTCACACCTTTTGTACTCTTAAGGAATCGCAAGTTCATTGTAGAGATCGACCAGTTGTTTGCCTGTGCGCTGCCTGTACACGCCAATGCGTATCTTTGCGAGCCCGTCATCCAGCGTGACCCGACGTTTGAGTTCGAAGGCTATCCCCGAACGGGTTACAGTGGTATCCAGCCCGGTTGTGTCCCGAACCAGTACGGTGGACATCATCTGCTCTCGTGCGATGTTGTTGGCCAAAACCAATTCGCGGCTGGAAAACTTGGCCAAAGTAGAACTCAGCAAAGCCACCATGATCGAGAACCCGGCCATGAAGACCACGGCGGCCACCAAAACTTCCATTATGGTGAAGCCGCTACTATTGTCAAGCCGACCGTTCATGGTGTCGGTCCATCCTGTCTCACAACCCGGTGTCCGGCGGGAGCAGATGCAGCATCGAGAACCGGCAAAACCGGATTGAAACTCAGCATGTTCCGGTCTATGTAGCAGTCCTTGACCCAGTTGACGAATGTAGTCGGTGGTAAGTGTAAATAGAACTGCTCTGTTATCACCGAGCCGATCAGTTGTCCTCGCAGATCAACTCTTCCGTCCGACACCAAATAACCGGTGAGCGTGGTGGCGGTATCCACGAGTATCATGCACTTCTGGGAACTCACCGAGGTGTCGGCAAGCGATGCATAACAGGTCGATTCCAATGGATACGAGCTTGACAGGAAAATGCCGTCGTTCGACTCGGAGGATTCGTCAACTCTCAGAAGCAACAGGGAAGGGTAAACGAGTGCCGCATCATCCCGGACTGATATCCTGCCCCGGCATACGATAGTTCCGGAGAAGCGGCAATTACCGGCCAGCACAACCGAGTCCTCAGCGTACAGCAAAACCATGTCCATGGCGGCCGAGTCTTTGATGACTATTGATCGGTCGGCTACTATCTCAATCGGTCCGATCAGTCGAGACCGGCCACCGATCTCGGCCGATCCACCGACAAAAAGCGACCTGACCGAGGACGTCGATATCACGACCTCGTCGGTCAACACCAGATCGTTCTCAACCTGCAAACGATCATCGCTGCCGAACGGGTCACCGTCGTGCCCGGAAATTATCAACGAGCCGTGTTCTACTCGATCAACGGTAGACCGGCGGTTGGTTTGCTCATCTCTATAACGGTTAAGCACCGTTGAGTCCAGTGACGGAACAGCCAGCGAATTGAATATGTTTACCTGCCCGATATGGTAGTCTTTCGTTGTCACACCTTCGCCCCGTATGCGACCGATCTCAAGTCCCTGACTACCGGTGTTGACGTCGCCGCGTATCTGAGTGTGGCCGGTGACCACAAAAGGATAGTTCTCATCGCAGACTGAAATGGCGGCATCGAAAAACTCTGGATCAGACGAGCCTATCAGGGCGCTGAGGGTTGCTTTTTGATTGGCCATGCTTCCCTCTGAAGTTACGAGCAGGTATGGTCCCCAGGCAGTGACCTGCGTACTGATGGTGCCGCCGTTTGGACTTTGGCGCGATGACTTGTCCGGGAATAGCACTCTTTTGTCAAGCTCACTCAGACATCGTTGAATGCCGGCTTCGGCCAGGAAGGTAGCGGCGGTGAAGTTCATGCGTTTCATGTGCTGAGCCTGGCGGTGCAATCCGTAGGTTAGCACGGCCAGGAATATTATCATAACTACCAGCAGTATGACCAGAATCGCAACCAGTATGGCACCCCGCTGATCCCGTGTTACGGCGTCTCTTTGTCGGTATTGTTTATTGGTGGCTGGATGAAAGCCAGAGAGTGTCATGGTACTTCCCTTGTTTGAAAACAGCAAAAGTCGGCGCCACCTCGCGCAAACACCAATAGACCAAACTGTCATCAAGTGAAAGAACAAAGGTCTGCGCATCCTCCGTCATTATCACCGCCT